>JBMOHZ010000154.1:0-6065 GCA_049317585.1 Paludibacter sp. | reverse complement strand
TTTACAAAGTTAGCTAACGCTTCACCTTTAAGCATATTGTTGGCAAGCAATGCAAGGTCGATTAATTGGCGCACTTGTTTGTTTTCGGCAGCAAAAGCCTTATAAACAGCTTTTTTGCTATTGCCTAGTTCGTCCATTTGTTTTGCCAATGTGCTTAACTCGTCTTTTTCAGCTGTTGCAATCTCTTCGTCTTTTTTGCCTTTGTGACTTTCGCTTAACTTATCGTGTGCGGCTTTCACTTCGGCTAGTTGACTTGCAAAAGGAGCTACTTCGGTGGCACAAACAATTTCTTCGTCGCTCAATAGTTTCACGATAACTGGGTGCGCTGTATTTACTACCAAGTTGTAGCTATCAGGCATTTCGCCATAAAAACTCATCATACCACCCTGCAGAGCCGACATTTCTTTCATGCGGCGCATAAACTCGTTTTGAGTTACAAATACAGGATTTGTAGTGGCCGACAATTGTTCGAATGTCACAATAAAGTTTGCTTTTTCCACTTTTGGAAGTTGCGAATCGAAAACTGCAACCAAAGCATCACGCTGCTCATCTGTAAGTGTTACTTTATCAACATCATCCTTCTGAATAATTTTGTCAATAACATCACTGTCTACACGCACAAAACGTGTTTTCTCAAATTTTTGTTCCAACTGACTTACCACATGTACATCCAACTGTCCGTCCATTATCAGCACATCATATCCCTTATCTTTGGCAGCCTGAATATAGCTATAATGCTCATCAGCACTGTTGGCATACAAATATATTAAATCGCCATTTTTATCTTTTTGATTTTCGCCTACAAGCGTTTTATATTCTTCGAAAGTAAAGTATTTGCCATCTACGTTTTTCAACAATGCAAATTTTTCGGCACGTTCGTAAAACTTCTCATCGCTCAACATTCCGTATTGTATAAACACCTTGAGGTTATCCCATTTTTCTTCGAAATTTGCACGGTCAGCTTTAAAAATTTCAGCTAAGCGGTCTGCCACTTTTTTGGTAATATGACCCGATATTTTCTTCACATTCGCATCACTTTGCAAATAACTGCGCGACACATTCAGTGGAATATCTGGTGAGTCAATCACACCATGAAGCAAGGTAAGGTATTCAGGTACAATATTTTCAACATGATCGGTTACAAAAACCTGATTGCAATACAACTGAATTTTGTTGCGTTGCATGTCGATATTATTTTTTATTTTCGGGAAATAAAGAATACCAGTCAGGTTGAACGGATAATCTACATTGAGGTGAATGTGGAAAAGTGGATCTTCACCCATTGGGTGAAGTTCATGATAAAATTTGGTGTAATCTTCGTCGGTTAAATCAGCTGGTTTGCGTGTCCATGCTGGATTAGGATTGTTGATAATATTATCTTCATCTGTTTCCACATTTTTACCATCTTTCCATTCTTTTTTCTTGCCAAAAGCAATTTCAATTGGCAAAAACTTACAATACTTAGTAAGCAAATCCTGAATTTTCGTTTCTTCGAGAAAATCTTTGTTTTCGTCGTCGATATGCAACACGATATCAGTTCCACGTTCGGATTTGATAGTATCTTCGAGAGTATATTCCGGATCGCCTTTGCACGACCAGTGTTGAGCTACAGCACCTTCTTTGTGTGATTGAGTAAAAATCTCTACTTTTTTTGACACCATAAACGAAGAATAAAAACCAAGTCCGAAGTGACCAATAATGGCTTGTGCATCGTTTTTGTATTTTTCCAAAAACTCTTCGGCTCCCGAAAATGCAATTTGATTGATGTATTTTTCAATTTCTTCGCCAGTCATACCTATACCATTGTCCGAAATGGTCAATGTGCCTTTCTTTTTATCAATAGAAACACGCACTTTAAGTTCGCCCAATTCGCCTTTATACTCGCCAACCGAGGCCAATGTTTTCAGTTTCTGACTTGCATCAACTGCATTCGACACTAATTCACGTAAAAAGATTTCGTGATCGCTGTACAAAAATTTTTTAATAACGGGGAATATATTATCACTCGTTACCCCAATGTTTCCTTTTGCCATTGTTATTTATATGATTATTAGTTATTTAATTGTTTTAATATTGATATTAATAAGATGATTTAATTTATTAATGTCATCTTGAATAGTCAAATTAAGTGCCAAAACAAACTTGGTGACAAAATGACAGCATACACTTGTTTAAAACTACAAGTGCTGAAATTTATATTTCGAGAATTTAATTTAGTAAAAACACCGAATATGTAACAATTTTATTCAAAAATAAAACAAATACCTCTTTGCAATTTGTCAATTCAAAAAAAAAGACTATTTTTGCAGTCCGAATTTGAATCCGATAGAAATCAACAAAATAATATTATAAGCAATGAAAAGGACATTCCAACCTTCACAAAGAAAAAGAAGAAACAAACATGGTTTCCGCGAGAGAATGGCAACTGCCAACGGACGTCGCGTGTTAGCATCTCGTCGTGCTAAAGGTAGAGCAAAACTTACAGTAGCCGATGAAGGACGCCACAAAGCGTAATATTTAAGCTCGAACAAATATAAAGAAAGTAAAGACCTCAACTGAAGTTTTTACTTTTTTTGTTTCAATACATTACAATTTCCAATAATTTAATTACTTTTGAAGCTAGTTTCGATTTAGATTAAGCGTTTTTAAATTATTAATTTTAAACTATTAATTCACAAGCATGGATTTTAAGAAATTTTGGTCCGAATCATTAGGTGGTTTTATTTTAAAACGATTACTCCTAGCAACAATAATCTTAGTGGCTTTGTCGTGGATAACACTCTATTTGGTTGATGTTTACACACAACATGGTCAGACTGAAAAAGTGCCCGATTTACGTGGTATGTATTTAGAAGAAGCGGAAGTTATGTTGAAAAACCATAGCCTTTATCCTCAAATTATTGACTCGGTTTATGTTCGAAACAAAAAATTGGGAACAATAATAGATCAAATTCCTGCAGCAAATTCCAATGTAAAAAGCAATCGCCCGGTTTATTTAATTATAAATTCCAAACAAGTGCATCACACACCACTACCTGAGGTGAATGACATTTCGTACCGACAAGCCGATGCCATGCTTCGTGCTGTGGGCATTAACGTGAGCAATGTAGAGTATTCGCCTTCGGAGTACAAGGATTTGGTCATTGATGTGAAATATGGCGGACAAAGTATTTCTCCTGGATTTAGAATACCCGAAGGAGCGTATGTAACCTTGGTTGTTGGCAGTGGACTTGGTGGCGAAGATATTTTGGTTCCATCGCTTAAAGGTATGACTTTGGAAGATGCTCGACAACAAGCTATTTCGGCTTCGATTGTAGTTGGTGCCATTGACTATGATGTGGCACCACGCGGTAACGAAAATGCCTATATCATATACAGACAACGACCTGCAGCGGGAAAATTGGTACCTGCTGGTACCCGAATTGATGTTTGGCTTTCGAAAGATAAATCGATGCTCGATAAGGTTTTTGAAGAAGATGAAACTGCGAAAGAAGGTGAAGAAGAATTCTTTTAAGATCAAAGAAAAAATTACAGAACGTGATAGAAGAATATTTGGAAGATATAATAGATGATGATATTGAAAGTGAAATTCCCGACAGGGAAGTTTACGAGCATTACCGTTTTGTAGTTGACAAAGGTCAAACAATGGTTCGTATCGACAAGCATTTGGTAAATTGCATGTCGGGCATATCGCGAAACAGAATTCAAGAAGCTGCTGATGCTGGCAATATCAGGGTGAATGATAAAAGTGTAAAATCCAACTATCGGATTAAGCCTTTTGATATTATTACCATTCATCTGGAATATCCACCAACCGAATTTAAAATTTACCCACAAGACATTCCTATCGACATTGTTT
The DNA here is from genome assembly GCA_049317585.1 of Paludibacter sp. Taxonomy (GTDB): domain Bacteria; phylum Bacteroidota; class Bacteroidia; order Bacteroidales; family Paludibacteraceae; genus Paludibacter. Next base: position 2,206 of record JBMOHZ010000154.1, on the reverse strand, counting down.
ATGAAGACGATGATATTATATTGGTAAATAAACAGCCAGGACTTGTGGTACATCCAGGATTTGGGAACTTTGATGGCACACTTCTCAATGCCATTGCGTGGCACTTAAAGGACCAGCCTGAATACGACATAAATGATTCGCGCATTGGTTTGGTTCACCGTATCGATAAAGATACTTCGGGCTTATTACTGATAGCCAAAACCGAACATGCCAAAGCACATTTAGGCAAGCAGTTTTTCCTGAAAACAACTCACCGCAGATACCAAGCGCTTGTTTGGGGCAATGTAAAACAGGACGAAGGAACAATTATTGGTGCGTTAGCCCGTAATCCGCAAGACCGCATGCAGTTTATGGTTTTTCTCGAAGGCGAAAATCCAATCGCAAAACATGCCGTAACACATTACAAAGTATTGGAACGATTTGGTTATACCAGCCTCGTAGAATGCAGATTAGAAACCGGCCGTACGCATCAAATACGTGTCCACATGAAACATATTGGCCATACACTTTTCAATGATGAACGTTATGGTGGACATATAATTCTAAAAGGAAACACAACAGCAATGTACAAAGCATTTGTAAAAAATTGCTTTTTCATGTGCCCACGGCAGGCTTTACATGCCAAAGAACTTGGGTTTGTACATCCACGTACCGGCGAATTTATGATGTTTAACTCTGATTTACCTCAGGATATTCTTGATTTGGTTGATAAATGGAGAAAGTATATTAATGTGATGATATGATAATGTGGCAATGTGTTGATTCGATAATATGTCAATATACAAATGAGCAAAGTAATTTTATATATAGCTTCGAGTATTGATGGCTTTATTGCCCGAGAAAATGGGTCGTTAGATTGGTTGGACAATTTACCAAATCCTGACAGTATTGACCATGGATACAACGAACTTTTGGCTGATATTGACACAATTATAATGGGACGTAAAACCTACGAAGTTTTATTGGGTTTTGGATTTGATTGGCCATATTTGAATAAAAAAACCTATATAGTCTCGAGAAATACAGAGTTAATTATTTCAACTCCAAACACATTTTTAGTAAATGATGAATTAAGTGCATTTACACATCAAATTAAACTTTCGAACTCTAAAAACTGTTGGTTAGTTGGTGGGGGTGAGTTAGTGCACTTTTATTTAAACAACAATCTAGTTGATAAAATAATTATTTCGATTGCTCCAGTAATTCTTGGCGTAGGAATTCCATTATTTGTGGGTAAATCTACTGAATCGAAATGGACTCTTGTTGATGTTGAAAAATTTAATACTGGCATTGTTAATTTGACATACAATAAAAATTAGAAGAAATGAATCACTTCCGTCAAGGAATAAAAAATATATCCGAAATTTGCGCTCAACATGGCGTAAAGAAGGTAGTTATTGCTCCAGGATCGCGCAATGCGCCGCTTATTTTTGCATTTACGGCTCAGCTCAACATGGAATGTTTGAGTATAGCAGATGAACGCTCGGCTGCATATTTTGCATTGGGTATGGCACAACAAAGCGGCGAGGCTGTAGCACTTGTTTGCACCTCAGGGACAGCGGTGTTAAATTTTGCACCAGCCATTGCTGAGGCATATTATCAGAATTTGCCATTGTTGGTTTTTACTGCCGACCGTCCTGCCGAAATGATTGATCAAGCTGACGGCCAAACACTTCGCCAATCCAATATATTTGGCAATTACATTAAAGCGAGTTTCGATTTACCTATTGAAACACTTGTTGATGCTGATTTAAATTTCTGCGACCGACAAGTTTCGCAAGCCATTGATACTGCTGTGACTTATCCACAAGGTCCGGTGCAAATTAACGTTCCTCTTCGTGAACCAATTTATACCGCATTACCCGAAACTCATTCGAATCCGAAAATTATAAAAACACTACAGGCTCAACAAGTTTTAAATACTGAAAGTCTGAATACACTTCAGCAAAATTGGTTAAAACACAAACGCAAGTTAGTAATTTTTGGAGTTTTTCCAAAAAACGAATGCTTATCAAAATTAGCTCAACAACTTGCTAACGAACCGGATGTAGTTGTATTAGCTGAAAACCTTTCGAATATTGCAGGTGACAACATCATCACGCAGCCCGAAGCATTATTTGCCAGAATAAATTCACTTGCTAATAAGGAATTGTTTGCCCCAGATTTATTAATAACCATTGGTCATTCAGTAATTTGCAAACAGTTA
>JBMOHZ010000153.1:0-6144 GCA_049317585.1 Paludibacter sp. | reverse complement strand
CAACAATTGGAACCGGTTTGATTTCAAAAGATGGTGCGGCTTTAAAGGAATTTCAGATTGCCGGAACAAACGGCGTGTTTTATGCTGCTACTGCCAATATTGTAGGTAATACGGTGGAAGTATCATCCCCAAATGTATCAATTCCAGCTGTTGTAAAGTATGCATATACAGCCGCACTACAACCAAATTTAATAAATAATGAGGGATTGCCAGCTGTGCCATTTAAAACAGATTCATGGAATAATGCTATAAATATATTGTCAGTTACAACGGCAGTTGATGAAGTGAATTTTCAAAATCAACTAGTTTATACAAATCCGGTGAAAGACATTCTTTTTGTAGAAAGCACGGACATCATAAAATCTGTAGAAGTATATGATGTTTCGGGCAAGTTGATTCTAAAAAAAAATATTGAAAATAATTCAAAAGCTGAACTTAATACGACTAACTTTCAATGCGGAATTTACATTTTGAAAGTGATAGAAAACAATGGCCGTGAGGTCAATAGAAAATTTATAATTACTAAATAGACGATCAAAAAAATCCATTTGCTCAACTTTTCATCAGGTCATAATTAACGAATCTTACTATTTAATTATGACTTAAGAAAAGGTTTTATTTTATATTCTTAAGACTAAAAATCAACTCATTACCTTTATATCTTTTATTCTTAAAATTAAAAAAAATGAAAAAATTAATCCTTTTATTTTGTATTTTACTTTGTAATGTAAGTCTTTATTCGGCAGACTTAGTATTAGACAATTTCAATGACGTTACAACTTACAGAGCGGTTTCCGGGGCTTGGGGAAGTACGTGGAATACGTTTGAAAGAACGGGTAAAGTAACAGTTCCTGCCAATAACACTATTGAGTATATCTATTTTTCACTACCTGCTGGTTTTGATGCAAATCTCTACAAATACTTAAAAATCAGTGTAAAATCTAGCGAAACGAATTATCGTTTTGTTCCGGTATTGGTGACTGCGGCATGGACTGGAGTATCCGACCTGACTGGATTGTATAATTATACAGGTGCAGGAGCATGGCAGGATATTTATATTCCGCTGAGTGGCATGACGGCTGGGAGTGCCGGAACGTATGACAAAATAGCACTGCAAGTTGCTGCCAATGATGCAAAACCATCTTTTGATTTGTATATTGACAATGTAACATTTGTTGAAGCTTATGTGCCAGATTACACAAAAAATGTAACTGTTAGTAATTTCGATAATGTGAATACAACCACAGGTGCATGGGGTAGCAATAGTATTACACCGGTTATTAACCCCAGTGGTGCCGGAAATGTAGGATTGGTATCTGTGCCGGCAAATAATGCTGCCGGAATCTCATTTACCACGGCAGATAAAATTAATACTGCTACTCAAAACAAACTTCGATTTAAGGTTTATGCTACTCAGGCATTTGATTTTAAATGTGAAAAATTTGAAGATAAAACAAATACTGCTGTAAATCAAGCCTTTTATACAACAATTTCATATACAACTCCTAATCAATGGCAAGAGCTATCGATTGATTTATCTACAGTAACTACCAATTTATACGATAGAATTATATTAATGGCATCTGCATGGCAAAATTTACCGGCTTTTACCTTTTACATTGATGATTTGACATTGGTGAAAAAACCCGTATATACTTATAATAATAAATCCTTGTACTTCGATTTTGGAAAAAGTACTACTCAAACTACTGGAGCTGATACAAACGGCAATTATTGGAATAATTTATCAACTGTTACGATAAACACTGCTTATAATAGTTTAGTGGATAGCACAAATACAACAACTCCATTTAATTTAGTACTTCAAACAGGTGGCTTTACTCTGAATGCAGGTGCAAGTGATGGTCTTATGTCTCCTGAACCAGCACAGATGGGTAAATTTGCCATAGCATCGGCAACAGGAGATTTTTTCATGACTACTACCGCCTCGGAAAACTTCAAAATGACAGGTTTAGATCAGAATAAATCCTATGTATTTACATTTTTCGGAAGTAGAAATAGCACTGAGACCAGAACTACGAGGTTCTCTTTGGTAGGATCAAATGTAACAGCTGTTTCAGGCACGGTAAACACCTCAGGAGTTGGAATAGGTACTGTTGCCGGCGTTGCAGTTAATTATAATACAAAGAATATATATACATCAACAGCCATAACACCCGATGCTACTGGTGCAATAACAGTCACTCTGACAAAAGCTGCAGGAAGTTGGACTCACCTGAACGTTATGAAAATGATGGAGTGCATTGGACAACAAACCATAACACTTGCTGCCACAGCCAGCAAAACAACCAGTGAAGCCGATTTTAGTCCAGCAACGGCAAGTTCGGGTTTATCTGTAACATACACTAGTTCAAATCCGTCCGTTGCAAAAATCGTTGATGGTCAGGTGCACATTGTAGATGCAGGAATTACTACTATCACCGCTTCGCAAGCAGGCAATGCAAGTTTTGATGCTGCGGCTGATGTATCACAAGAATTAACTGTTACGCTTGCCTCAATTCCTACAGGAATTTACAAATCGGAAAAGAGTAATATTCATGTATTCGTAAATGAGGCACATCAGATTACAATCCTAGCTCCGGAAAAATCATACTATATTGTTTATAATGCAGTAGGGTTGAAAGTTGCTAGCGGTTTGACAACTTCGAATCGTACCGTTGTAAGTAATGTGGACAAAACAGGAGTTTATGTGGTAAGAGTTTCCGAAAATGGAAAATGGAATTCAGTTCGGGTTATATTAAATAGTAAATAAGACCATTTGAATAGATCTGTAAAAACTTTAAAACACGAACAGTAAAAGACTCCTAATGGTTCAACTCGAAAGCAAAAATTAAAGTTAGGAAATTGAAGCTTCCTACCTTTAATTAAATTAATACTTTATCAACATTTGTTTCAGAAATAATCTGTATTCATTAGGGGTCATAGCTTTTTTCTTTTTAAAAATGCGTATGAAATTGGATAAATTATTAAATCCAGAAGAATAACAGATTTCAGCAACAGTATTGCTGGTTTCCGATAACATTTGGCAGGCACGAGCAATACGTAGATTGGTGATATAATCAATAAAGGTACAATTTGTTTTCTTTTTAAAGAAATGACTGAAAGCAGAATCCGACATATTGACAAGCGATGATACGTCGGAAAGTTTAATGTTTTCTTCAAGATTGTTTTCAAGATAATCGCATACTTTTGCAATTCGGCGGCTTTTTGATGTCCGAATAGTATCTTTTGTATCGAAAATATTACTTACCAAAACATGACGGTCGGCAATAGATAAATCGTAAAGTATAGAAAAAAATTCAAGCACGGTATGAAAACCTTGCATTTTGGTGAGCTGCAAAATTTTCTCTTTGATTTGAAGTTTCGTTTCAGCCGAAAAAATCAATCCACGCTGCGACTCAATAAGAAGTTGTTTTATAGAGGTAAACATACGTTTCTGAAGCATGGGGAAATTGAGAATCTGATCGGAAAACTGAATAGTAATCACATGGTTACCCTTAATAATTTCACCTCGCCATGCATGCGAAAGATTTGGGCCAATCATGACCAAGTCCAACTCATCAAAAGGTTCGATGGAGTCACCGATTATTCGTTTTCCCTTGTCATTTAACACAAGGTTAATCTCATAATCGGAATGGTAATGAACCGGGTAATCAAAATCTGCATTAGGATGATTCAATACAATGAATAGATCTTCAGCTGAAATTGGTGTGATTTCTTTTTGTATATCATTCATATAAATAAAGTTGAATTATTTTTGTATCTCTTGATTTGATTGTGCAAATGTATGAAATATCAATATACATCAATACACATTTCAAAATAATACAACTAATGAGCAAAAAAACACACAAAAAACAGCATGAATACCTATAATTTTGTTGCGTGATAAAAATGTACTTAAATTTAAAATAAAATGGATACTTTCTCAATTGGAATTATTGACCTGATTATAGTGGTTGTATATCTGTCGTTTATTATTTGGTGGGGTCTGAAAAAGGGTAATAGCTCTGATTCTAAGTCCTATTTTCTTGCGGGAAGATCAATGCCCTGGTGGATTGTTGGGCTATCGCTTTTTGCTGCCAGTATTTCGAGCACAACACTTATCGGACAATCTGGCGATGCGTACGATACCGGTTTAGCGGTATTCAATTATAACCTCACCGGTACTGTAGTGATGGTTTTCTTTGCACTTTTCCTTCTTCCTCTTTATATAAAATCTAATATATTTACTATTCCTGAATTTCTTGAAAGACGTTTCGATCAGCGTTCACGCTACTATTTCTCTGGGATATGTATTATCGGAAACATTTTCCTGGATGCTGCAGGAGCACTTTATGCTGCTGCGTTAATCATCAAGTTGTTATTTCCCGGAGCTGATTTACAGCTTATTATTATCGTTTTTGCACTTATCGCTGCATCATATTCAATTCCCGGTGGTCTTTCGTCAGTTATTAATACCGAGCTTATACAAGCGGTGGTTTTAATTATTGGTTCCATGCTACTTACTTATATGTGTTTCCATTTAGGAAGTGATTATTTCTACAAATTAGTTGCATCTGACGATATCCTGATAAAACTTATTCGTCCACTTACTGACACCGCAACACCGTGGTTGGGATTAATTGTAGGAATGCCTGTATTAGGTTTATATTTTTGGGCAAATAACCAAACACTTGTACAACGTGTATTGAGTGCAAAATCATTAGACGAAGGACGAAAAGGAGTACTTTTTACAGGTTTTCTCACATTGAGCACACTTTTTATCATTGCCATTCCTGGGTTAATTTCCCGCGATTTATTTCCAGGATTAGAAAAACCTGATATGGTATATCCGACTATGGTATTGAAACTTATGCCAATTGGGCTGTTAGGTGTTTTGCTTGCAGCACTCTTATCTGCGTTAACAGCCACGCTTAGTGCTATTTTGAACTCAACTGCCACCCTATTTACAATGGATTTTTACTCCAAATTCAATAAAAAAGCTGATTCTCAAAAATTAGTTCGTGTTGGTAAAATTGCATCTGTAGTTGTAATTGTATTGGCAGCATTCTGGGCGCCACAAATTGGTAAGTTTGGCTCATTGCTTAAGTATTATCAGGAAATGTTATCCTATATTGCTCCACCTATTGTGGCTGCATTCATCATTGGAATTTTCAATAAACGTGTGAATGGAACGGGTGCTTTTGTAGGGTTAATGTCCGGTTTGGCAATTGCAGTTGCCATGGTTTTCTTTAAAACAAGCATTTTTGGCAACCTTCATTTTTTGCTTATTGTACCTTATTTGTTTGTTTTCAGCTTATTGGTTATTTACATTACAAGTTTGTTTTTTGCAAAACCGCCCGAAGAAAAATTAGCCGAAACAACTTTTTCCATTCAGGATTTTAAAAACGAAACTCAACAATTGAAATCTGTAGTATGGCATAGTAACTATCGTGTATGGGCAACTATCTTATTGGCTTGTTGTGCCGTAATTTGGATTTATTTCAGTTAATAACGTTTATAAAAATTTTCTATTATTCCAATAATATTTGACGTATGAAATTTGAAAAATTTGATGAGAACCCTATTCTTTCACCACTAGAATCAAATGAATGGGAAAGTTTGGTAACCTGTAATCCGGGGGTGATTTATGATAACGGAACTTTTTATATGCTTTACCGTGCAGCAGGTAACGATAGCGAACATGTGATTCGTTTTGGTTTGGCAACAAGCAACGATGGCTTTCATTTTAAGCGCATGTCGGACAAACCTGTATTTGGACCAAGCGAAAACGGACCCGATTCGGGTGGTGTGGAAGATGCACGAATTGTAAAATTCGATAATGAATTCTATGTAACTTATGCCTATCGTGCTTATCCTCCAGGACAATATTGGAACTTTGGACACGATGAAATTCTCATGCCTCAATGTGGCGAAGATGCTCCTGTGGCTATAAAGCAAAATATTGGAAATACAGGTTTAGCTGTAACAACAGATTTCAGAAAATTTCGCCGTCTCGGGCGTTTAACTTCGCCGGTATTGGATGACAGGGATGTAATTCTATTCCCTGAAAAAATCAATGGTCAATATGCCTTATTGCACCGACCAAAACAATTTGTCGGTAAAAAATACGGTGTTAAA
>JBMOHZ010000152.1:0-6154 GCA_049317585.1 Paludibacter sp. | reverse complement strand
ACCGATCACCTCGACACTGCCAGTGTCGCGCTCTAGCCAGATGAGCTAAACCCCCGTTCTTGATTTTAAAATTGCGGTGCAAAGATACATAAGTTTTGGAAATTATGTGTATTTTTGTTGAAAATTTTTACACACATGCTAATATTTAATACCACTTACAAAGTATCTAGTTCAATTTCAAACAATTGGATTCAATGGGTTCAAAAGTATCATATTCCATTTATGCTTACCAATAATATTTTTACATATCCACAAATTGCAAAAATAGTTGGTAGCGAAGATGAAGAAGGTATTTCGTATTCGGTTCAGTTTAAAATTGCAGATATGCAAACGCTTATGAATTGGCACAAAACCAATGCAGAAGCATTTCAACATTCGTTTTCGAAAGAATTTGGTAGTAATGTACAGTTTTTTTCGACTGTACTCGAAATAGTTGAATAATGGAACGCGAAACAATAATTTTAGGGATTGACCCTGGCACCACCATAATGGGTTACGGCATTCTGAAAGTGAACGGAAACAAAACGGAAATGTTAGCCATGGGCGTTTTGGATTTAAAAAAATTCACAGATCATTATTTAAAATTGCAACGAATATTTGCTCGAACGCTTTCGCTAATCGATGAGTTTCATCCTGATTGTTTGGCTATTGAAGCACCGTTTTTTGGGAAAAATGTGCAGTCGATGTTAAAACTTGGTCGTGCGCAAGGTGTGGCTATGTCGGCCGCTTTATACCGCGACATTCCAATTACAGAATATGCACCTTTAAAAATTAAAATGGCTATTACGGGCAGTGGAAGTGCATCCAAAGAACAAGTTGCTGATATGTTGAAGCGTTATTTGAAAATACCCGATGAACTTATGCTCCCTCAACTGGATGCTACTGATGGTTTGGCAGCTGCTTATTGTCATTTTTTACAAATGGGGCGACCTCAATCAAGCAAAGCATACTCAGGTTGGAAAGATTTCATTGCCAAGAATCCAGAGAGAAAGAGATGAATATTACGAATTAAATATTTTGAATTAAAACGAATAAGAACAACGAATTTTACGAATTAATTTCATCATCATATTATTACATCAACACATCATCACATTTTCGAATCAACACATCAAAAAATGTATAAAATTCTATCCATAAATCCGGGGTCAACTTCCACAAAAATAGCGGTTTACTACGACGAGGAACTACAATTTGACCACACTATTCGTCATTCGAGTGAGGAATTATCCGTTTTTAAAAACGTTTTTGATCAATATGAGTTTCGAAAAAATATTATTTTAAAAACGCTAATTGAAAAAAACATCGATTTAAGCGATTTTTCGGCAATTGTTGGTCGTGGTGGATTGATGCGTCCGGTTAAATCGGGCACTTATGAGGTTTGCAATGAAATGATTGAGGATATGAAAACGGGTCATGAGCATGCCAGTAACCTTGGTGCTATGCTTGCGCGCGAAATAGCAAGTCAAATAAGCGGTTGTCGTGCATTTATAGCTGATCCAGTTGTAGTTGACGAATTGCAGGACGTAGCTCGCATAAGTGGATTACCACAATTTCCACGTCGTTCGGTGTTTCATGCCCTGAATCACAAGGCAATAGGCCGAAAATATGCCAAAAGTATTGGTAGTAAATACGAAAAACTAAACTTGGTAATTGTACATTTGGGAGGTGGAATATCAGTAGCAGCGCATAGGCTCGGAAAAGTGATTGACACCAATCAAGCTTTGGATGGATTTGGTTCATTTTCGCCCGAACGTGCAGGAACTATTGATGCTGGCGCATTGATAAATATGTGTTTTTCGGGCGAATATAGCAAAGAGCAGATTCAGAAAATGCTTGTTGGGAAAGGTGGTTTGGTGGCACATATTGGCACAAACGATGCCAGAGAAGCTTCTAATAGAGCAGTGAATGGAGATAAACATGCTAAATTGATACTAGAAGCAATGGCCTATAATGTAAGCAAAGAAATTGGTGCTATGATTGCTGCTTTGGAAGGAAATGTAAATGCTGTTATTCTTACAGGAGGTATTGCACACAATATTTTTGTGGTAAACTATATCACTAAAATGATCTCGCCTATTGCTCATTTGGTTGTTTATCCTGGCGAAGACGAAATGGAGGCACTTGCTTTTGCTGGACTACGGATTTTACGCGGCGAAAAAGCTAAAAACTATTTGGAATCACGTTAAATTTATTACTTTTGCAAAAACTCAAATATATGACCAAAATAATTTCCCCTTCGATGCTTTCAGCCGATTTTGGCAACCTACAAACCATGTGCGAAATGATTAATGCGAGTGAAGCAGAATGGCTCCATTTTGATGTAATGGACGGTGTATTTGTACCAAATATTTCGTTTGGATTTCCGGTGATAGAAGCAGTTAAAAAACATTGCCGAAAAATGCTCGATGTGCATATAATGATAGTAGAACCTGAAAAATACGTTCAGCGTTTTGCAAAAGCTGGTGCTGGCATGCTTACTTTTCATTTCGAAGCTACCCAACAGCCCAAAAAAGTAATTGAATTAATACGTGCCGAAGGCATTAAAGTAGGAATTTGTATAAATCCGGATATTCCTGTAAAAGTACTTGAACCGTTTATTGATCAAGTAGATATGGTGCTACTTATGTCGGTTTTTGCTGGTTTTGGCGGACAAAAATTCATAGAAGAAACTTACAACCGTGTTGATGAACTAAAGGAAATGATTGACCGATTAAATCCCAACTGTTTGATTGAAATCGACGGTGGTGTAACACTCGATAATGCAGCAAAACTCTATGCTCATGGTGTAAATGTGTTGGTGGCAGGCAGTACCGTTTACAATGCTCCCAACCCACAACAAATGATAATTGAATTGAAAAACGCATAGTAAGCTGCGCAGTTATATGAATTTTTTGCAAAGAACACCATTTTTTAGGTTATTCATAGCATTGGTGGCTGGAATTGTATATTTTCGATATTTCGAAATATCAATAACAGTATTATTTGTTTTATTATTTGTTTCAGTTTTCATTGTAGTTGCATCTTATTTTTTTAAAAAAACCGAAAATCAATTCCGTTTTAGGTGGTTATTCGGATGGGGTGTTTTTATGTTTTTGTTTGTTTTGGGCTATTCAATATGTTTTTACTACGATTCCAGTGCGACATTTTATCCCTTAAACCAGAAACGAACTTTTATTGTAACAACAAAATTTGCAACACAAGAAAAACCTAAATCATATAGGTGCGAAGTTGTATTAAGTAAGGTTTTGATCAACAATACTTGGGAGAAAGCACAAGGTAATGCAGTAATTTATTTTGAGAAAAACGATAATGCCAAGCATTTATTAATCAATGATAAACTTATAATAAGAACAACTTTTAAATCACCACCAGGAAAAGAAAATCCAGGAGGATTTGATTATGCTGCATATCTAAAACAGAATGGAATTAGGGCCACAGCTTATGTAAACGCTACCGATTGGTATAAGACCAATGATAAGACACAATTCTTAATTATTCGAAAAGCGAATATTGCGCGAGCTTTTTTACTTTCGATTTATGAAAAATATGGAATTAAAGATTATGAATATGCTGTGTTAGCAGCACTCACAGTAGGTTATACGGACGATCTTAGCCCCGATTTACGTGCAAGCTATAGTGCAACAGGGGCTATGCATATTTTATCGGTTAGCGGTTTACATGTTGGGATAGTTTATGTTGTAATTGCATTTTTGCTTAGTTTTCTGAAAAGAAACAGATTTCAATTGGTTTTTAGAGCTTTGTTGATAGTTCTTTTTTTGTGGTCGTATGCTTTTGTCACAGGTCTTTCACCTTCGGTAATTCGTTCGGCATTTATGTTTTCGTTTGTTGCCATTGGCACATCGCTTGAGCGTAAGTCGCAGATTTACAACACTGTATTTATGTCGGCATTTATAATGTTACTCATTGAACCTAACTATTTGTACAATATTGGATTTCAATTAAGTTACGCCGCTGTTTTAAGTATCGTTATTTTCCAAAAACCATTTGCCTCACTCCTACCCGTTCGCAGTAAAATAGCAGGTTGGTGCCGCGATTTACTAACAGTATCCATAGCAGCACAAATTGGAACCTTACCATTTACATTGTTTTACTTCCAGCAGTTTCCGAATTATTTTTTACTTACAAATCTGATTGCCATACCATTATCGTCGATAATTATATATTTAGCAATGGCCTTGCTAGCTATTTCTAACATTCCAATTGTGGCATCTGCTGTAGCTTTCATTCTTAAATGGGCATTATGGGCACTCAATTTCTCAATTGTAAGCATTTATGAATTACCCTATTCTACATCCATTTTTACATTGGATTTTTTGCAAATGCTACTATTTGTTATTGCCATTACTTGTACAACTATGTATTTTTATACAAAAAATGCCACTTCGCTAATATTAAGTTTATTGGCAACACTGTTTATATTTATAATTTCATTTCTAGTTATTTACAATACCTCACAATCAGACAAAATTATTGTTTATGCTTCGCAAAAGCACACTCACATTAACTTTATCGAAAAAGGAGAAAATTATATTTACACTGATAATGAAGCAGAATTAAAAAAAATTGCATTGCTTTATTGGAGGCAAAATAAAATTGGAGTTGCAAAATCCATAAACAAAACCAACAATTTTCGGAATAATTATGTGATTTTCGCATCTAAAAAAATTGCAATAGCTAAAAAAGAATTTTGGAGTAAAAAGACATTAACATCACCATTATCAGTTGATTTATTGATAATTGGCAATAAACTGAAACCAAAAGCGAAGTATCTTTTCGAAAACATAAAACCAAAACTGGTTATTGTAGACAAAACTATTTCGGCTTGGTATACCGAAAGTATTCGAAAAAAATGTGCCGAAAAATCGATTGCTTTTTATTCAATTGCCGACAATGGAGCTTATGTTTACAGCAAAAATGATTAAAAAATCACTTTTTTTTGCTACTTTTGCACTCAATAAATAAAGCACAAAAATGATTTCGAAAATTATAGCTGAAGACCTGATTCACAAGACTCAGAAGGAACTGAACAAAGCCGAAAAAATAGTGATTGTGGTTCATGTAGGCCCAGATGGCGATGCTATGGGTTCGTCGTTAGGTTTATGGCATTATTTGATGACAATTGAAAAAGAGCCAACTGTAATTGTACCAACTGCATTTCCAAATTTCTTAAAATGGATGCCTGGCGCCGAAAACGTTTTGGTTTATGAAGATAAAAAAGAAGTATGCGAACAAATCATTTCGAATGCTGAATTAATTTTCACCCTCGATTTTAATGTTCCTAACCGGATGGCCAAATTGGAATCGGTGATAATGAATGCACCTGCACCTAAAATTTTAGTCGACCATCATTTAAACCCTGGTGATTATGCCAAAGTTACCATATCGTATCCCGAAATTTCGTCGACTAGTGAACTAATTTTCAGACTAATATGTCGACTTGGTGATTTTTCGAAAATAAATTTAGCATGTGCCGAATGTATTTATACTGGTATGATGACCGATACAGGTGCTTTTACATACAACTCAAATAAACCTGAAATTTACACTATTATAAATGAATTGATAAAACTTGGTGTAGATAAAGATGACATTTACCGTCGCGTATTTAATAACTATTCAGCCGACCGCTTGCGATTGATGGGCTATGCACTTTATAAAAAAATGAAAGTTTATCCCGAATACAAAGCTGCATTAATAACACTATCACTCAAAGAATTGAAAGAATTTAATTTTCAGAATGGTGATGCTGAAGGATTAGTTAATATGCCACTTTCGATTGATGGAGTTGTTTTTTCGGTTTTTATGCGTGAAGATCCAGAAAAAATTAAAATATCACTCCGCTCGCAAGGCACCTTTCCAGCAAACAAAGTCTCAGCCGATTTATTTAATGGAGGTGGTCACTTAAATGCTGCCGGTGGTGAGAGTTATACAACAATGAACGAAGCTATTAAGAAATTTGAAGATGCAATAGCGGACTATAAAGACTTTTTGTAATGAAATATATAATTATACTCGGCGACGGTATGGCAGATGAGCCTATTGCATCGCTAAATAATAAAACGTGCTTACAAGCAGCCAATAAGCCTAATATAGACAAAGTGGCGGCAATGGGTCGTTGCGGATTGCTCGA
>JBMOHZ010000151.1:0-6155 GCA_049317585.1 Paludibacter sp. | reverse complement strand
ATTATAATACACAATTAAAGATGAAGCAACTGATGGCTTAGACACGTCAACATCAATCTTTCGATATTTTGAAAAAGAATCATCGTTTAAGAATTCAGAAATTTTTCTACCTATATATTTATTTGGATTTAAGTTGGAGATACTATCTATTAATATATCTTTATATGCTACTCTTTGTTCAGCCGTTTTATTTTTAGTACAGCCTAAGAGATAGAAAAATACAAAAATCAACACATATATTTTGTTTTTCATCGTTTTATAAATTGTTTTTTGTTTTTATCATTAGTTACGTAAAATGATATTCCAGAAACATGACTATCTCCAATTATAGTTTGAACAGCTTTTATAGCCCTTTCCTGCATTGATAATTTAGACGATTTATCATTATATACAGCATTGTATTTCTCCTTGATTTGCTCATATTGATTTTGCTCAAAAAACACTTTGGCCTACTCTACATCTGAAATTACAAGAGCAGACACCCACCATTTATTAGTTATATTAAAATTGTCTGCATTGATTTTCAATAGATTATTCCTTTATCGCCACATCTGATGCATTACCTATTCTTGTTTTCAAGTGTGACTTTAAAGCCCTTGTAGGTATATTCAAATCTTTTTATGTGATAAAAATGATCATAAAAGTATCTTTCACTATAACTTGAATCAAACTTACTTATTAGCTCTGTTCTAAATAAATTATCCGATATCTTTTTAATAATTACTTTTGTTCCGAGTCGATTATGTCCAACAATAAAGTTTTTCATATAATAATTTTGCCAATCATAAGTAGTGTCGCATTTATTAGAAAGAAATAACAATCTATCTCTATGTGTTAAATACATTTCATCTTTATATCTATAATCATACACTTGACCGTCCTCAATAAAATATATGTTTTCATAAAATTGATGACTAGAGAAATCTCTTTGAATAACAATACTATCATTAAAATAGCTCACTTTCATTCTTTCAATTGGGTCTATTATTAATGACTTATTCATCGATGTAGATTCTGTTATATTAATTAGTGTGTCAGTTTGATTATTTGAACAAGACTGATTAAGAAAACAGAAAATCAATTGTAGTATACAGATTAACAATTTAATTATATTCATTTTGATGTTTTTTTTAAGGCTTTATAATTCTCCATATATTTCTCACTTGCCTCTTTAATCGTAGCTGTAAACGATTTTATTTTTTTTGCTAATTGCTCACATACTTTTTTGTACATTGAGTATCCTTTATGAGATTCATCTTTATCTCTTATAGCAATATGATCTTCAGAATTCTTCATACTCCTATACTTATTTAACGCTTCGACACCCCCTTTTTTAAATATCTCAATCTCTTCTAACACGGTTCCATAGCCATGTAATTGTGACTCATGTACGATATCTTCTAATATTGAATTTATGTCTTGACCTCGAGTAAACAAAGCTAAATTAACAACTGGCTTTCCATCAATAATTTCTAATTCAATATAGCCCGTTGCTGTAGTTCCCAATCCTCCAAGATTTTGCTCTTTACTATATGAGACATCAAAAATATTTAATGTAATATCGGAATATTTTCCATTATTTGTAAATAATAGATTTCCAACCCGGTCTCCATTTTGCGCAAACATACCGAAAAAACTAATTCCAGATGTTTTGTTTAAATTTAGAAACGCCCGACTAGCGTTAGCTGATAATGAATTTCTCGAATAAACATCTACTCCAGTTCTGCCTTTCATTGCAATTTCCCAGGTTTGAATTACCCTTCCATCTGGATCTACGTACTTCACAGGATTTGCAGCACAGTACACATAGCTCGACATATTTGGATACTTAAAAGCTAACTGATCCACCCCATACCAAATACAATACTTCTCATCCTGATAACGCTGACTTACATACAATAGCCCGGTTTCTTCGTCGCGCTCTTTCCCCCGCTCTCCGTAGCGTAAAACTTCGCACTGGACGCTGGCAGTATGGCTCCAGCCTACGGCCGGTGGAAATTAAAGCTCCTGCTTTAAATATTATATTTTTAAATATGCAAGGCTGGAGCCTTGCTTTCCACCGGACGAAGTGAAGGACACTTCGCCCAGCGATAGCGCATTGCTCAACAAACTACGCAGAGCAGGGGTGCCTTTATAAAAACCACCTAAGAAACCTTAACATTAATCTTAGTAAATCCATACTGAATCCCAAAAAAATTGCAATTACTAAAAACAGTAAGACAATAAGTATTATCCAATTCTGTTTATTTCTACTATTTGAAAAATCTGCCATATTATTAACTGAAAATTTGATCCAAAAAGGTATTTATAAAAAAAAAGAATAAATTGTTTATTCATTTATATTTGGCTGATTAGTTGATATTATACTTATTTTTAAGTTTAATACTAGCACTTTCAACCCCCGCTCTCCGTAGCGTAAAACCTCGCACTGGACGCTAATCGTAGTGTCTTTCACTACAATTGGTTAAAATAAAAACTCCAGCTTTAAATATTATATTTTAATATGCAAGTCAGGTGGCACATACCGATTAATCGGTGAGACATGCTACCCACCGGACGAAGCTAAAGAAGCTTCGCCTAGCAATAGACAAGCTTTACCATTTACCATTTTTCGACTCGTTATAATCAATGCAAATATAAACAAAAATAGCCAATCTTTCGAATGGCTATTTTTATTCAGTTGTGGACCGTTGTCCGACTACTTAAATCAATTTTTCGTTACTGTTTCGAGTATTTTTTTATCAACCTCTACAGCGTATTTTGTGCGCAACTTAGCAATCCATTCTTTTTCAAGGTATTCCTGGTAATCGGCTGTAACTAAACCACGTACATCTGTGTAATCTTCAGGTTGTTTTTTGAGCATTTTTCCGCTTACAAATACAAAAGGATAATCCTTGTCAGCTTCAACCACGGCTTTTGATTTGAAAGCCAACTTGTCAACTTGTTTGTTATCGCCTTCAACAAAAATATTTTTCTCAATTTTTACATGTTGAATGCTATCGTTCAAGCGAGTGCGTAAGTATTTGTCAATAGAATCGTTATGCGATTTTTTTACAATAGCCTTCGCTGCTTTCAAAGTTTCTTTGTCTTTGCACATAATTAATCGACCTTTGTAATGCGGTTTTTCCCATTTGTAGTCGGCTTTGTGTGCGTTAAAGTATTTTGCAAGTCCTTCGGTGTCTTTGGATGCTTTTTCCCACACTTCGTTGTTGCTTACTTCAAACAGCAATATGCCATCATGATATTCTTGCATTAAGAATCGGAAATCGTCGTATTTCTTTTCGAGTTGAGCATCTTCATAAGCCATAATTTCTTTTTCGGCAAAGGCTGCAAATTTTTCATCAATAATGTCGGCTGCCGTTGTTTTATCAGTATACGAATTAGCTTTTAAGAATTGTGTAAAGTCGCTCTGAGTAAATGATTTGGCTGCAATAGTCATTATTGGTTTTGCTAGTTTAGCCGATTCCAATTGAAATACAGAATCTGTTAATGTTTTTTTGTCCAACAATGAATAATACTCTTTTACCGATTCGCTGTTTGACGTAAAATTATAATCGGTTTTAAGTTTAGTAACAAAGGATTTTAGTCCTAAAGAAGCACGTTCATCGCGTTTTACTTTGCTCTGAAGATCCTCTTTCATGTTTTCAAATGTATCAATTCCTTTGCGGTCGATTAATTTGATAATATGCCATCCATAGGCCGATTGAATTGGAGCGCTTATGTCGCCTTTATTTTTAAGCGCAAAAGCTGCGTTTTCAAATTCAGGAATCATGCGTCCAGCTCCAAACCATGGTAATTCGCCATTTTTGGTAGCCGAACCTCTATCGTCCGATAAATCATTGGCTAGTTTTCCAAAATCGTCACCCGCTTTTACACGGTCGTAGATGGAGTCAATTTTAATTTTGGCGTTCTTGTTTTTTTCATCATTACCTTGCTCTGTAAAGCGCATAATGTGAGCTACAAGTATTTCGCCCTGCGACTCTCTGCGGCCTTGAACTTTAATAATGTGATAACCGAAGGCTGAACGTACAGGTTTTGAAATGGTGCCTGGCTTTGTATTAAATGCCATTGTTTCGAACGGATAAACAGTGCGAAATGCCGATACCCAACCGATATAGCCTTTGTTGTCTTTGGCCGATTCGTCTTCCGAAACTTCTTTAGCCACTTTAGCAAAATCTTCCTTTTCAATACGTTTAGCAATTACATTTATCTTTTTCCATGCTGCCAACGTATCGGCTGGTGTTGCATTTTGTTGTACACGGATAAGGATATGACTTACTTCTACATCTTCTTTCAAACGATTGTATGCTTCTTGCAATACCGACTCGTCAACTTTAGCATCGGTCAAATAGGGTTTTGTAAGCTGTGAGCGGTAACCTGCAAGTTCGTTGATAAACGATTTTGTGGTGTCCAATCCTTGTGCTTTGGCCTCTTCAACTTTAAGTTTAAAATTTACAAATAAGTCAACATATTCTTCCAATGTTTTCTTATCCAACGAGTTGTTCGAATTGTTTTTGTTGTAGATGTATTCAAATTCCGATTTCAAAACGGGTTTTCCGTTTATCTTCATTAAAACCGGATCGTTAGCAAAAGTAGCTGTAATTCCTAAAAACAAGAGTGCAATTGAAAATAAAACTGATCTCATACGAATTGTTTGATTTAAAAATAACGATAAATTTTAGATTGAAAACTATTAACGTTCAAAAATACGAATATGTTATATTTGATGGAATTTTATCTTGCGATTTTAATTTTTTTTTACTCTCCTCTACTATAATTAGGAGCTTCGCTTGTAATTGACACATCGTGAGGATGACTTTCGGCCACACCAGCATTGGTTATACGAGTAAAGCGAGCACTATGTAAATCAAAAACAGTGGCTGCACCACAATAACCCATACCTGCACGTAAACCACCAATCATCTGAAAAACTACTTCGTAAAGCGTGCCTTTGAAAGGTACACGGGCTGCAATTCCTTCGGGAACCAACTTTTTCATATCGGCTTCACCATCTTGAAAATAGCGGTCTTTTGATCCTTTTTCCATAGCTTCGAGCGAACCCATGCCACGATACGATTTAAATTTACGACCATTAAAAATGATAGTTTCGCCTGGCGATTCTTCAACTCCAGCAAGCAACGAACCTGCCATAATGGTATAAGCTCCAGCTGCTAAGGCTTTTACTATATCGCCCGAATAACGAATACCTCCATCGGCAATAACAGGTACATCAGTTCCTTTTAAAGCTTTAGCCACTTCGTAAATGGCCGAAAGTTGTGGTACACCTACACCTGCTATAACACGAGTTGTACAAATTGAACCTGGACCAATACCCACTTTTACACCATCGGCACCTGCGTCGACAAGCATTTTTGCTGCTTCGCCTGTTGCAATATTACCTACAATAATATCTATATTAGGATAGCGTTTTTTAGCTTCCCGCAACGTGTCTATAACTCCTTTTGAGTGTCCGTGGGCAGTGTCAATAACTATAGCATCAACTCCAGCTTCGACCAATGCATCTATGCGGTCGAAAACGTCGGCAGTAACGCCTACTCCAGCAGCCACACGCAAACGACCTTGTTCATCTTTCGATGCCATAGGCTTGTCCTTGGCTTTAGTAATATCCTTATAAGTAAGCAATCCAACCAATTTATTGTCCTTGTCAACAACTGGAAGTTTTTCAATTTTATATTGTTGAAGTATGTCGGCAGCAGCTTCTAAGTCGGTAGTACGAGTAGTTGTAATCACATTTTTTTTAGTCATTACACTGTCGATAATTGTTGCCATATTGCGTTGGAAACGCAAATCGCGATTGGTAACAATACCCACCAGATAATTATTTTCGTCCACTACAGGTATCCCACCAATTTTATACTCGGCCATCATGCCCAGTGCATCGCCAACTGTAGCATTAGGTCGTATGGTTACTGGGTTGGATATCATACCGTTTTCGGCACGTTTTACTATGCTAACTTGTTTTGCTTGTTCGGCAATGCTCATATTTTTATGAATCACACCTATTCCACCTTCACGAGCTATGGCAATTGCCAATTTCGATTCGGTAACTGTATCCATAGCAGCCGAAACTACTGGAATTCTTAGTTCGATGCGGCGTGAAAAACGAGTTGTGAGCTGAACATTGTTTGGAAGAA
>JBMOHZ010000150.1:0-6166 GCA_049317585.1 Paludibacter sp. | reverse complement strand
AACTATCAAGTTAAAAACAGGTTTGAGCAACAGGAAAGTTTTTTTAAAATAATGAAAATTGAAAAATGGATAACATTTCTCATTCTAAGTTTCATTTTACTTATTGCAAGCTTTAATATAATCGGCTCATTATCAATGCTAATTATTGACAAGAAAAGCGACATTTCGACACTTGAAAGTTTAGGAGCCAACAAAAAACTTATACGTCGTATATTTTTGTTCGAAGGTTGGATGATATCAGCAACTGGAGCGGTATTGGGAATAATACTTGGGACGGCTATTTGTCTACTTCAGGAGTTTTTTGGAATTTTAAAACTAGGCAATGGTTACGTGGTTGATGCTTATCCCATTTCAACCAACTTTACAGATATTATACTCATTTTCTTCACCGTTCTTCTAATGGGTTTTATTGCTGCCTTGTACCCTATAAAGTATTTAAAATAGTACAAAACCACAACTCTGCACATTTATCTTACTAAATATCAACAGCTTAAAAAATCATTTTCCCTTCTCGACAAATTTCACTACCTTTGCACAAAATTTTTATTTGCACCCACGCATCTGATTTGTGAAAATCGATGTGAACTGAAAAATGGAATGTAAATATCTGAATCATTTAGATATACAAAAAAACAAATGGGAAATATTGTAGCAATTGTAGGGCGTCCGAATGTCGGAAAATCGACCCTTTTTAACAGGCTTACCAAAAGTAGACGAGCCATTGTAAACGAAGAAGCGGGAACTACACGTGACCGTCAGTATGGAAAATCAGAATGGTCAGGACGCGAGTTCTCCATAATTGACACCGGCGGATGGGTGGTAAACTCAACCGACATTTTCGAAGATGAAATAAAACGCCATGTAGTATTGGCCATCGAAGAAGCGGATGTTGTTTTATTTTTGGTCGACATACAAAATGGCATTACTGATTATGACCTCGAAGTGGCACAAATTCTGCGCCGAAGCACCAAACCGATTCTACTAGTATCCAACAAAGCCGATACACATGAGTGGCAATACAATGCTGCTGAGTTTTACAAACTTGGATTGGGCGAACCTTCCATTATTTCAGCAATTAATGGATTGGGAACAGGTGATTTGCTCGACGAATTACTCACACATTTCAACCCCGATGTAGTTGAAGATATTGAAGAAGAATTACCACGCTTTGCAGTGGTAGGACGACCAAATGCAGGAAAATCGTCGATTGTAAATGCATTTATGGGTGAAGAACGAACCATAGTAACCGAAATAGCTGGCACTACGCGTGATGCTATATATACCCGTTTTAATAAATTTGGCCACGACTTTTATTTAGTCGATACGGCCGGAATACGTAAAAAAGCGAAAGTAAACGAAGATTTAGAGTATTATTCGGTAGTGCGTGCAATACGTGCCATCGAAAACGCTGATGTTTGTATTTTGATGATTGATGCTACACGTGGTATCGAAAGTCAGGATTTGAACATATTTTCGTTGATACAAAAAAATAAAAAAGGATTGGTAGTTGTAATCAACAAATGGGATTTGGTTGAGAATAAAGAAGCAAACGATATTAAAAATATCGAAAAGTCAATTCGTGAGCGCTTAGCTCCATTTGTTGATTTTCCAATAATATTTACGTCGGTAACCACTAAACAACGTATACTAAAGGTAGTTGAAACAGCTGTACAAGTATACGAAAATAAATTCCGAAAAATACCAACTGCCAAGTTAAACGAATTTTTATTGCCACAAATCGAAAATTATCCTCCGCCAGCTTTAAAAGGCAAGTACATTAAAATCAAGTACATAACACAATTGCCTAATACATACATTCCAACGTTTGTGTTTTTTGCCAATTTGCCACAATATGTAAAAGAGCCTTACAAACGATTTTTGGAAAATAAAATTAGGGCTAAATACGATTTTACAGGAACGCCAATACAAATTTTTATACGTCAGAAATAAAACAATAAGGAACTATCACATTCAAAAAGTGGTAGTTTTTTATTTTATTAAATTTGAAATTACGGAAAGAAGATTTTCATTAAAAAATATTATCTTTGTGCTACGATCAATGCTAATTTGGTTTTGAAATTAATATGTTAAGACAACAGTTACAGCAAAAACTGCAACAAAAACTTTCGCCTGCTCAAATTCAGGTTATCAAGATGCTCGAAGTGCCTACTTTGGAGCTCGAAGAACGCATCCGACAAGAATTAGAGGAGAATCCTGCATTGGAAGAAGGCGCAGAAGCTGACAAAGAAGCTGATGATTTTGACGATGAATATAGCAATGAAGATGGTGGCAATAACGATGATTTTGACCCCGATGAATACATGATGGATGATGACATTCCGGATTATAAACTCAAAACAAACAATACTTCCAAAGACGATAAAAGAGAAGATATTCCGTTTACAGCAGGAATGACATTTCACGAAAATCTTATCGACCAACTCGGACTGCTTCAACTCACTGAACATCAACATTTACTAGCTGAATATGTAATTGGAAATATTGATGATGAGGGGTATTTACGCCGTACTGCCGAATCGATGGTGGACGATATTGTATTTCAGGCAGGAATACATACAACGGATGAAGAAATGATGGAAATAGTTCAATTAATTCGTCAATTCGACCCTGCTGGAGTAGCTGCTACAACATTACAAGAATGTCTTTTATTGCAACTTGAGCGAAAAGCACAAAAAGCGGAAGTGGCATTGGCCACAAATATTCTTTCGAACTATTTTGATGAATTTACTAAAAAACATTACGATAAAATAACGCGAGGATTAAACATTGACGACGATCAACTTAAGAAAGTTATAACTGAAATTACGCACCTGAATCCAAAGCCTGGAAATGCCTGGGGTGGCAATATTCTGGAGAAATCAATGTCGACCATTGTACCTGATTTTTTACTTGAAACAGAAGGAAATCAATTGATTGTGCAACTCAACAATAGCAATGTACCTGAATTGCGCGTAAATACGACGTACAACGAAATGTTTCAGGATTATGCATCGAACAAGAAAAATCAATCGCGCGAGATGAAAGATGCTGTGATGTTTGTGAAACAAAAAATTGATGCAGCACGCTGGTTTATCGATGCTATCAAACAACGCCAACAGACGCTTCTGACAACCATGACTGCCATTGTGAAATTTCAAAAGGAGTTTTTCTTAGAGGGCGATGATACTTTTTTAAAACCTATGATTCTGAAAGATATTGCCGACATTACCGGTTACGATATTTCAACCATATCCAGAGTTAGCAATAGCAAATACATACAAACTGATTTTGGAGTATATCCTGTAAAATATTTTTTCTCCGAATCCATGACAAACGATTCAGGCGAGGAAGTTTCGACCAGGGAAATTAAAAAAATACTTCAGGATTGTATTGGCAACGAAAACAAGCGTAAACCGCTTAACGACGATGCTCTTGCTGATGTATTAAAAGAAAAAGGCTATCTTATTGCACGTCGCACAATTGCAAAATACCGTGAACAACTGAATATACCTGTAGCACGGCTACGAAAAGAAATTTAAGCATGAATAAATTTTACACCACCATATCTATTCTTTTTCAACCATTATTAATGCCTACGTACGGAATGGCAATGCTGATAAACCTGGACTTATTTGATGACATCCCATTTACTTGGCGACTCTTAGCTATATTGGGAACATTTGTTTTTACGGGCATTATGCCAGCAGTACCTATTTTACTTTTGATGAAAAAAGGAGAAATTAACGATTTGTTTATTTCGAAGCGTGAACAACGAACAATGCCTTATTTGTTTTCGTTTTTAGCATATGTTTTTTGGACCTTATTTTTACTAAGGGTATTGAATTTACCATTGTTTATGGTTGCAATAGGCTTAGGCACAACACTTTCCATTGTTTTTATAACACTTATAAATTTTAAATGGAAAATATCGGCACACCTATCGGGAATAGGTGGTTTGGTTGGAGGTATTTTCGGCGTGAGTTACCGCATGGCCTATAATCCACTGTGGTTATTAATTTTAATATTGACAATTTCAGCTTTAGTAGCCTTATCTCGCATCGAGCTTAAGGCGCACACACCGCTTCAAACATTGGCCGGATTTGCATTAGGATTTACGTCTGTATTTCTACCTTGCATTTATTTATAGCCGTTTCACAGTAATATTTCGTAATTTTCATCACTTAAAATAAAAAAAATGATTACATCAGACCAACTAAAAGATTTGTTGGAGCGCGAGATCGCGTTGAGGAGGTACCTTTGACATCGATTCAAAAAGTATCCAAATAGAAGAAGAAGAATTACGTACACAAGCTCCGGGTTTTTGGGACGATGCCAAAGCTGCTGAAGCACAAATGCGTAAAATAAAAGACCTAAAAAACTGGGTAGATGGTTATAAGAGCGTAAAAACAGCAACCGAAGAATTGGAATTAGCTTATGATTTTTACCGCGAAGAAGCCATTTCGGAAGAAGAAGTTGACGCTGCCTACAACCATGCTGTAGAACAAGTTGAGACGCTCGAAATGAAAAACATGCTCTCAAAAGAAGAAGACAAATTTGGAGCTGTTATCAAAATTGTGGCAGGTGCAGGTGGTACCGAAGCTCAAGATTGGGCCGATATGCTTTTCCGAATGTATCAACGATGGGCTGAACGTCAGAATTATAAAGTTGAAATAACCAATATTCAAGATGGTGATGAAGCTGGAATTAAAACAGTAACCATGCAGTTTGATGGTGAAATGGCTTATGGTTATTTAAAAAGCGAAAATGGAGTTCACCGCTTGGTACGTGTATCGCCATTCAATGCGCAAGGCAAACGAATGACCTCATTTACATCGGTTTATGTGGTTCCATTGGTCGACGACACCATCGAGATTGAAATTAATCCAGGTATGTTATCGTGGGATACTTTTCGGTCGTCGGGGGCTGGTGGACAGAATGTAAACAAAGTAGAAACGGGTGTGCGCTTGCATTACAAATTCATGAATCCAGTAACAAATGTGATGGATGAAATAGTAATTGAAAACACCGAAAGCCGTTCGCAATTTGGAAACAAAGACAATGCAATCAGATTGCTGAAATCGCAACTATACGAATTAGAACTCGAAAAACGACGCGCTGCAAGTGCTGTAGTGGAGGCTGGCAAAAAGAAAATTGAATGGGGCTCACAAATCCGCAGTTATGTTTTCGACGATAGACGCGTTAAAGACCACCGAACCAATTATCAAACTTCCAACGTTAATGCAGTTATGGATGGTGATATTGACGCATTTATAAAAGCTTATTTAATGGAGTTTGCTGATTAAAACAAACTTAATGATAAAATCAAAAAAACGGACTTGTCTCTTTATTGAGCTAAGTCCGTTTTTGGAACAACATGGGGCACATAGCTCTAGTGAGGGCACAACTCAAAGTCGTACTCTCACTACTAGTTAAGCTAATTCCAGAAATTTTTCAGCATTTACATCCTTAATTTAAAAAATATCTCTATTTTTGTAAAGCAAATGATTCGCCCGCTGTATCGACAGCGGCATTACATAGTAGATAAAGTGTTAGCTTTTATTTCAAACCTAAAATTCTGTATACATTTATGACTGAAGATTTACAACTACAACCCTCCATTATTCAAAACAAAATTTACACTATTCGTGGTCAAAAAGTGATGCTCGACCGTGATTTAGCCGAAATGTATGGAGTGGAAACTCGACGATTGAATGAACAGATTAAACGCAACATGAAACGATTCCCAGAAGATTTCATGTTTCAACTTTCTAAGGAAGAATTTGAAAACTTGAAGTCGCAAATTGCGACATCAAGATGGGGCGGAACCCGAAAATCACCATACGTATTTACCGAATTAGGTGTAGCGATGTTGAGTAGCGTACTGAATTCTGACACTGCAATAGAAATTAACATGAGCATTATGCGCGCTTTTGTAACTATTCGTCAGCTTGTAGTGAATTCACCGATTAATAAAGTAACCGAACTCCAAACCGAACTAAACCAACTCAAAGCCTATATCGAAGAGGTTTTTACAGATTATAACGACATTAACGATGACACCCGAATGCAAATTGAACTAATTAACCAATCCTTAGCCGAATTGCATACCGGTAAAAAACAAATTGATAAACCAAGAAAACGAATCGGTTTTATTACGGAATAGCAT
>JBMOHZ010000149.1:0-6180 GCA_049317585.1 Paludibacter sp. | reverse complement strand
AAACAGGATATTCGACAGCAACCATAAAAAGACATATTCAGGAACTAAAAAAAATGGGAATAATCGAACGCATCGGAAGCGACAAAACAGGTTATTGGAAAATTATTGAACAATGAATAAATCATATTACGCCAACGCACCAGGAGAATTGCCCGCCATGCAGTAGATATGCCAACACTAAAAAAACGATGAAACACGTGCCGACAGAAAATAAAAAAAACAACGAAACATGACAAGAAACAAAATAAAAAACAGAAGCAACCATACAAAACATACCAATGGTGGCATGAATTGTACGGAAAAACTGTATCTACAAACAAGTTACCAGCCATTTTAAAGAAAAAAAACATGCGACACTTTATTCTTCTAATATTAACATCCGTTTTAATACAAATAAACTGTGCACAAAATATTACATTCTTCATTGTTGGAGATAATGTTAATATTCGGCCTGACACTACTTTTACTTCTAATGACCTCTTTCAAGTTGATTGGGGAACAAAGTATCAAGGAACAAAAACAAGTAACAACTGGTATTCTTTTACATCGTACTTTCATTATGAAACAAGATACATATCTGCCAAATATGTTGCAGAAGAAAACAATTTTTATGATTTAGCAGAAAAGAAAATAGAAAAAAACGGAAATACAAAATATGAATTAATGCTTCATTATAAAATCAATCAACAAGAAGATAAAGCTGAATCTTTACTATTTGACATCATAAATAAAAACTCAAGAGAATTAATCACTATTGGATTCGAAGGGTGTGATTTGTTGGGACCATTCTCTTATGTTAAAATGATAATGAATAATGACAGGTATTTAGACTACAATAATGTAGGTGCTTTAGATCTTATTGAAAAAGTAATCGACAAATCACAAGATAGCATAATTACAGCAATGGCATTGTTAGATAAAGCCAAATTTAGTATAAGGAAATGTGAATTAGTTGAAACTGAAGAAATTTTGTTTTTCTTACTTGAAAATTATTCTGACAATTTAAACATACCAATCCCTTGTGACTACGATTTAGATAGTAAAATCTATCCAAAAACAAAATTCAAAAACCTATTTTTAGCAATGGTTTATTTAATGAACAAACCTGAACAACAAAAAACATTTGAAAGAATTGAACAGTTAAAAGAAAATAGTAAGAATATAAAAACCAAGCAAATTGCTGAAGATATATTTTTAAGCTTATCTGGAAACATTTGGCTACCATATTAAGGAAAAATAGCAGACAACAGCCCATTATAGCCCATAGTCGGCTTTAGTGTCATTATGAAAAAGAATTGAATTATTGAGCCTAAGGAACATCAATGAACATAATAGTAAAGAAACCGCTACGGGCCATAGCCTCAACCATTATCCAATTTTCTCCCCTAAAATCCCCATCCCATTTTCCACAAGCTCGATTTTAAGTTTAAATAGGACGTCGCAAATCCTGCATGGTCGCATTAAGGTCTTAACATGACCTCGCAAATCCTGCAAGGTCGTATTAAGGTCTTAACATGACCTCGCAAATTCTGCAAGGTCGCATTAAGGTCTTAACATGACCTCGCAAATTCTGCAAGGTCGCATTAAGGTCTTAACATGACTTCGCAAATTTTGCAAGGTCGTATTAAGGTTGTTTGTAATTCTTAAAAATGTTTCAAAACTATTTTTGTTATTCAAATAATTTATATTTTTGACCATTATAAATTTTAAACAATAAAGTCATGGAAAAATTTAATGCTTTTTTTGTTAATCCTTTCGAGGATTTGCGGATTACTGATCTCCGTCTTAAAAACTTTACTGATGATCATATCCAGAAAATGACTGCCGCCAATACTGGTACGCGATTTACTGCCTATATTGCAGCAACGCAAACAGCGCTTGGCGCTTTTGTACTTACGCTGGTTGGTGAGGAATCGCACGTTGCAGCACGCAAATCGCGCACCGAAAACGTTACTACCATTCTAAATCAATTCAAAAAACTTGTGCGCACCAAAGAACCTGTTATCAGGGCAGCTTTCGAAAGTCAACCATCAGTTATAACCGAGTTTTTCCCAAACGGTATGTCCGAATATTCGCAGTCATCGGTTGGAAGTGCCAGTATTTTAATGGAACGCCTTGTTGGGGTTATTACAGCCCGGGCTGCGGCTTTGCCTACGGGTTTTGTTACGCAGTTTAACGATATCAAAACCCAGTTTAATACTGCACGCACCGAACAGCAGGACGAAAAAGGGCATGTATCAAATGTTAAAGCCATAAGCAGTGCCGAGCGTACAAACCTTGTAAAACAACTTTACAAGAACCTTGTAAATATCGCGGTTATCTGTATAAACAATCCAGCCGAAGGCGCCGCATTGTTTGACGATAGTTTGCTCTATGGCAGGCATAGCAAAAAAGTTGTGGTGCCTCCGCCGGCTCAATAATGCATTGTTGGTTTTTGATATTGGTTTTGATGCGGTAATTGCGAGGATTGGCAGGCGTGCCATTATAAATCGTGCCGTGCGGGTACAAATAATAATGACTCATGTTAATTCTATAGGATTCAAGCAAAATGTTCAATTTTAAGGGCTAATGTTGGTAAATTAATTTTGCTGTGCTGGAAATGCGTTTCAAAATAGCTATAATTATTTGTGGATAATTTTGGCAATTGATTTTTGAAAACTGTTCTGATTTAGTAAAAGCAAGCACCGTAGGTGCGAAATTATGGTAGAATGTTTGGAAAACCATTAATTAAAGCCTCGTAGAGGCGACATTATTACCGATAAAATCATTCATAAAATTCGAAAATGTATGCTTCATCATAATTTATTTCAAACAATTTCAAAAGTTTCAGATATTCCTCGCGAAATGTTTTTTGATGATGATGTTCTTCTTGTGTTATGATGTATTTAATCACATCATTACGTTGTGATCGGGAATAGGAAAATGCGGCATACCCTTCCTGCCACGAAAATCTGCTTCCGGTTAATCTGTTTTCATTAATCCATTTTGAAGAATTGGATTTTACGGTGCTTACAATGTCCGAAAGAGATTTATTAGGGCTTATTTCAAAAAAAATATGGACATGATCTTTGTATCCATTTACGGCTAACGAAAATTGATTGATGTTGGATAAAATTCCTGAGATATATCTAAAAACTTCAGGTCGTATTTTTGAAGATAAGGCGTTTTCTCTTCCCTTTACTGCAAAAACAACATGTGTATTAAGTTGTGTGTAAGTGTTTGCCATATTTATTGTATTTTATAATGTCGCCTCTACGAGGCTTTAGTGTTTTTCATTATTTTGTTCTACCATAATGTCGTCACTATGTGACTTTCGTACAACAAAATTAAAATTTTAAAAAGATAATTATCCGGTTATTGAAGCTGACCAAAAAATATTTTCATCCCTCTCTAACCGCGAAGTCTTCATTCTATCTACTTTTGGGCAATAATGATTAAATGGTTTTTATGAAGAAAAATATTTGGGGCGCTCTGTTTTTGATTGGGATGCTGGTTGTGTGGTGGTCGGACGGGTTTTCGCAGCAACAGCCTGCAAAACGACCAACAATAGGCGTTGTGTTGAGTGGTGGAGGCGCCAAAGGTTTTGCACATATCGGCGCATTAAAAGTATTGGTTGATGCCGGTATCCCGATTGATTATGTTGGCGGAACAAGCATGGGTGGCATTATTGGAGGTCTTTTTGCCATCGGATATCACCCCGATAGTCTCGAAAAATTAGTTACCGAAATGAATTGGGATGCTGTGCTGGCCGACGAAATCGCACGTAGCGATCTTTCGATGGCCGAAAAAGCTTCCGATGGAAAATACTTCTTTAAATTGCCTTTTCGCGATAACCGCATCGAATTACCGGGTGGTTTAGTTGCCGGTCAATCGGTTTATAACATGTTGTCCTATTTTTGCAGCCCCGCTTATGGAATTAACGACTTTAACGATTTTAAAATACCATTTGTGTGCATTGCTGCCGATATCGAACATGGCGAATCGGTTACGCTCCGCAAAGGCTATCTGCCCGATGCTTTGAGGGCTACCATGGCAATCCCCACCTTTTTTGCACCCGTTGAGATAGATGGAAAACTGCTGGTTGACGGTGGATTGATCAATAATTTCCCTGTAAAGGAAGTTAAAGATATGGGCGCCGATATAATTATAGGTGTTGATGTTTCGGGAAAGCTTTACACCAAAAAAGAGCTTGGTTCATTTTTTAAGATACTCGATCAGGCTACATCTTTCCTGCGCCTGCCGTCGTACGAAGATGCACTTGGTTTAACTGATGTTTACATTAAGCCCGACCTCGGTAATTTTGGTATTTCGAGCTTTACCAGCGCCGATTCGATTATTAAAACCGGCGAAATTGCAGCCCTCAAAGCACTGCCTCAAATTATGGCCATTATTGATTCGCTCCGTTTAACCCACGAAGTAATACCCGCTTATTACCTCGATGCCCACCCTGTTGATTCGATATTAATTAACGAACTGGTTATCGAAGGAATAAATAAGGTTTCGCCAAATTTTGTTACCAGTGTTCTGCAGTTGCAGATATTAAAATATCATTCGCTCGAAAATATTCGCAACAGCATAAACAAACTATATGGTACAAAGAATTTCGATAAAATTACCTACGAAATTATCCCGCTCGAAAGAGGTGGCGTGCGTTTTAAGATTAATCTTGAAGAGAATCAGGGAGGCGAATTCAGCGTAGGACTTCATTATGATACCGATTTTAAAGCATCATTTTTGCTCAATCTCACCTATCGGAATTTATTGTTCAGTGGCGGACGGCTCATCTTCGATCTTGCGCTTGGCGATAACAGCAGTTTCGAAACCGATTACCTTTACGACCGTGGTTGGAAGCCCGGATTTGGCGCAAAGCTTCAGGCCTATACTTTTAATGCCTATTTGTACGACGATGTCCAAAAATACGCAAGTCTAAAGTATTCGAGCGCCATGTTCGACCTTTACACGCAATCTAACTTCCGCGATAATGCCACCATTGCCGGTGGTATCGAATTTGAATTATCGAGCGTAAAAACCGACATTTTTCTTATTGATATCGAGAATGTAAACCGGCTTACCACAAATTTTTTCGCCAATATCAATATTGATAATCTTGATAGGGTTGTTTATCCACGAAATGGCCTTCGCATTAATTCCACCTTTAAATTGATAACCGGAATTAAAGATACCATTAGCGGCAATCGCGTAGAACCGTTAACATTTTTCAATGTAAAATATCTTCAGGCCTTCCCAATAAATCAGAGGCTTACAATACATTCGAGTGCCTTTTTTGGAAGCATTTTAAGCCATGGCGATTATATTTTGCCTCAATATGGTTTTTATTTGGGCGGCCTCAGGGTTGACAACCGCAATGGTATTTATCCGTTCGTTGGCCTTAACTTTATGCAGGTCGCCGATTTAAATACAATCGTTGGCCGGATAGATTTGCAATACGAATTTGCTAAGAATTTCTTTATTACACCAAAATATAATATGGCTTTTCATTCGGAGACGCTGTCGGATCTTTTTTACAAAAGCCAGGCAGTAAACGGATGGGGTGTTGGCATTGGCGTTAAAACATTAATTGGTCCAATCGAGATAAATATTATGTCATCGGATGTTACCAAAAAATTTATGGCCTATTTTAATCTTGGATATAATTTTTAACCCAATTTAAACCCAAATTAGTGGACGTTGTTAATAAAATACCCGATGTTTCGTGGCAGGCTTTGCTCATCACCGCAAACCAGGTTGTTGGGTACTTTGCGGGCATTTTTATCTTTGGATTTTTGTTATACTTGTTTGCCCACTTTACGCGGAATATGTTTGCCAAAAGTTTTGGCCAGCGTTCCGAAATTTTTATCACTGCATGGATCGGAACACCCATTCACGAATTGGGACATGCCTTTTTTTGCCTGGTTTTTCGCCATAAAATAACTAAGATGAGCCTTTTCAGTCCAAATTCCAAAGATGGCACCCTCGGCTATGTCGAACATGGCTATGATCGCACAAATATTTATCATTTGGTCGGACATTTCTTTATTGGCGCAGGACCGATATTTTTTGGATCGGCGGTTATCTTAGGTTTGTTATATTTTTTGCTGCCCGATGGTAAAGCGATTATTAATCAGTTTCGCTCAAATTCGGCAGCGCTGCTCATCTCCGGAAGTTCGTTTTACGATTTAT
>JBMOHZ010000148.1:0-6184 GCA_049317585.1 Paludibacter sp. | reverse complement strand
ACTATAGTGAAACAAAATCATCAGTTTTTTTTGCAATTCGGCTTCCATATATATAAGCATATTTCGGCACGATAAAAAATCCAATCTGGTAAATGGAGGGTCTTTTATCACATTGTGTTGTGCAAATACTACCATTTCGCGAATAGCGGCATTTATTTTATAACCAGTGCCATTAACTGTGAAAAACTCACCGATACGCTCTGGCGATACATCGGCTAAAATATTGGAAGCGTATTCGCCTTTTCGGGCTAACTCAATGGCATCAATTTCCAAATCGGAAGCAAAAATTTGTAAGCTAAACTTCTTTTCGTGTTTTACTTTTTCATAAGCTTCATTAAAAATAATTGCTAAGGTATACGCTTCCTCGCCAGTGGAACATGCTGCTATCCATGCCCGAAAGACATACCCATTGGGAAATTTGTCAAATAATTCAGGCAAAATTTTTGTTTTAAACTTATCCCATACGGTCACATCCCTAAAAAAGTTGGTAACTCCTATGAGTAGTTCTTTAAAAAGTATATCCGCTTCGGTTGGGTTTTCTTGCAAAAAACGCACATAATTGTGAACTTTATCAATTTGATGTACATTCATGCGCCTTTCAATGCGCCTTAAAAGAGTATTTTTTTTATAAAGCGAAAAATCGTGCCCGGTTTGAGTGCGTAGTAATATGATAATTTTATCGAGATTAGCTGTATCTTTTATATCCAATATTTTATCAGTATTAGTAGTTACAATATGCATTAAACTGTCCAATAGCCTTTTAGGCAACTCGCTAGCTAAGGCCACTACATCCACTTTAACAGCATTTATAGCACTTCGAGGCATAGCATCAAATTTGGCATCCGATGGTTCTTGAACCAGAATTAAACCATTCATTTCTTTAATTTTTTGGACACCATTACTTCCATCGGAGCCCATTCCCGAAAGAATAATACCAATACTTTTTTCATTTCTATCAATAGCCAACGAACTAAAAAAATAATCGATTGGTAATCGCAATCCCCTGGTTTCGATGGGTTTAAGCAAATGCAAAGTGCCATTCAAAATGGACATACTTTTGTTAGGCGGAATTATATAAACTTGATTTGGTTTTATCAACAAACTATCGGTCACCTGTAAAACCTTCATAGGCGTAATGCGTTGTAGCAAATCGGGCATAATGCTAGCATGGTCTGGGTCAAGATGTTGAATTACAACAAAGGCCATTCCACTTTCAACAGGCAAATTTTCGAAAAACTGTTCCAATGCTTCCAAACCACCAGCCGAAGCTCCAATTCCAACTATCGGAAAATGGACTTCGGTGGATTCGGTTTTTAATTGACTCCTTTTCGAATTTTTATTTTCTACTGTATTCATATTTTTCAGTTCAACGAAATTCTGGTTTAGAATTTGACTAGCCCTATTTTAATCAACAAAATTTAAAGGCACAAAAAAGGAATGCAGTATGATTACAAAAAGAGGAAGAGTATAAGAGAGGAGATATTTTTTTGTAAATGTAGTCTATTTTTGATAACTACATGCAACTAATGAGTTAATATTTTGAATTTCAATGAATTTAAAAATTATTGATTCAAAAAAGAAAAACAAAATACAATTGTTTATAGTTATTTTAGGCTGAAGTAAAGAAAAAAAAGCCTGCCTCAATATCTTGAAGCAGGCTTTTTACCTTCACGATTTCTTTTCAATCTCTTCTTGGAGGTTGATTTCAATACCTTTTTTGTCGTAGAATTTATATTGCAAAAAACCAAGTTGCTGTGATGCTAAAAATTTGCATCCGCTACCGTATTTTCTACGCCATTTCCATTTCATTGATATGAATCCTTTCGAAATAAACGATTCAACATATGGATGTAAATGCAGTGTAAACTCTTTTATCTTCAGTTGCTTAACCACCATTTCAATTTTACTTTCCAACTGATCGGCAAATAAAATGGAAGGTTTGGTATGTCCTGTGCCAAAACAAGTGGGACAGGTTTCTTCAATGTCGATATGTGTTACTGGTCGAACTCGCTGACGTGTCATTTGCATCAGTCCGAATTTACTGAGTGGCAGTATATTATGTTTTGCACGGTCCTCGGCCATTGCGTCGCGCATGCGATCGTAAAGCTTTTGGCGGTTTTCGTTATCGTGCATGTCGATAAAATCGACTACAATAATACCTCCCATATCTCTCATTCGAAGTTGTCGGGCTATTTCGTCGGCAGCTGCCAGATTCACATCCAACGCGTTACCTTCTTGCCCACTACCTGTTTTCGACCTATTTCCACTGTTTACATCTATAACATGCAAGGCTTCGGTATGCTCAATTATAAGGTATGCACCACTTTTGAAAGAAACAGTACGTCCGAAAGTCGATTTTATTTGTTTGGTAATTCCAAAACTGTCAAAAATCGGTATTTCTTCTTTGTAAAGTTTAACTATGTCCTTTCGTTCGGGAGCAATAAGTTCTACATAATCCCTTATTTCTGTTGCAACATCTGCATTATTTACATGTATGTGCTTAAAATTGATGTTGAATAAATCTCTAATTATTCCCACCGTGCGACCTAATTCTTCTAAAATTAGCGAAACTCCTTTGGCTTGTTGTGTTTTGACAATCGCTTCTTCCCAGCGCTTTACCAAAATACGTAACTCATTATCGAGTTCGGCTACTTTTTTATCTTCGGCAACAGTACGTACAATTACTCCAAATCCCTTTGGTTTAATGCTTTGTATCAATTGCTTCAGTCTCATTTTTTCTTCATCCGTTTTGATTTTCGATGATACGGAAACCTTATCGGCAAAGGGAATGAGTACTAAAAATCGTCCTGCTATCGAAATTTCGGCTGTTAAGCGCGGACCTTTGGTTGATATGGGCTCTTTGGCTACCTGCACCAGGATGTCTTGTCCTGTTTTAAGTATGTCGCCTATAGCACCGCCTTTGTCAATTTCGGGTTGCAGTTTAATTTTCTGAATGGCAGGTACTTTTTTACGGTCGCTCAGTATCTGCGTTGTAAACTGGTATAGTGTATTGAAATTAGAACCTAAATCAAGATAGTGAAGAAAAGCGTCTTTTTCGTGTCCTACATCTACGAAAGCTGCATTCAGACCAGGCATTATTTTTTTTACTTTGCCCAAGTAGATATTTCCAACAGCAAAGCTCTCTTCGCGTGTTTCATGGTTTAATTCTACAAGTCTTTTGTCTTCGAGCAGCGCAATAGATATTTCGGATGGTTGTACATCGACTACTAATTCGCTATTCACTTTTTATGATTTTGGGGGTTGTTTTTATAAAGAAAAACAAACTTATTAGCCAAGATACAGCTTATAAGTT
Organism: Paludibacter sp.; assembly: GCA_049317585.1. Classification (GTDB taxonomy): domain Bacteria; phylum Bacteroidota; class Bacteroidia; order Bacteroidales; family Paludibacteraceae; genus Paludibacter. The sequence goes on along the minus strand of JBMOHZ010000148.1, from coordinate 2,871 downwards.
TGTTTTCTTGGACTTTAACGTATCAAAGACCATGTGTAAGACTATTTCTTTTTATGTCTGTTTTTACGTAGTCTCTTTTTACGCTTGTGTGTCGACATTTTATGTCTTTTTCTTTTTTTACCGCTTGGCATCTTTCTTTCTTATTTTTAAAATTATTTTACTGAACTAACAAAAGTCTTGGCTGGTTTGAACGATGGGATGCTATGAGCCGGAATGATGATAGTAGTGTTTTTAGAGATGTTGCGAGCAGTTTTTTCAGCGCGTTGTTTCACAATGAAGCTACCGAATCCTCTTAAATATACGTTGTCATTTTTCGACAATGAATCTTTTACTGCTTCCATGAAAGCTTCTACTGTTTTTAATACATCAGCCTTGTCAAGACCTGTGCTTTTAGCAATTTCGTTTACGATATCTGCTTTAGTCATTTTGGTAAGTTTTTAACTTGTTAATAAATATGTTTGATTTTTTGTTTCTAAAAACGGACTGCAAATATATAGCTTTTATTCTGATTAAAAAACATTTGCGTTGTTTTTTTTGAAAATAAATTGATTTTTAGCATTTTTATTTTTTAGCAGTGTTCAAAAATTGTTCTATCTCCGACAACTTTAAATTGCGCCCAACTATCACTCCATTTCTGTCGATTAGCACTGTAGCAGGAATTGAGCGAACTGCATATAAACCAGCACCTGCATTTTTCCAACCTTGCAGGTCCGAAATATGTTTCCAATTGATTTTCTGCTTGTTAACTGTTTCTTTCCATGCAAGGGTGTCATCGTCGAGCGAAACACCCAGAATTTCGAGCTTTGCTCCCTTGTGTTTTGCATAAAGTGCTTTTAACTCTGGCAACGATTTCATACAAGGACCACACCACGATGCCCAAAAATCGACCAATACAAAATCGGTTTTACCTATTAGCGACGATAAAGCTAGTTTTTCGCCTTGCATATCGGGCAGTTCAATTTCGGTGTATTTCTGTCCTTTGCTTGTTTGTTTTTCTACATCAATAGCCGCTATAATTTCGGCCATGCGTGGAATTGCTTTAGTTTGGGGAGTCATAAGTTGTACAATTTTTTCTTTTTGCTCTATAGTCATACCGTAAAACGAAGAACCAAAAACATAATTTCCTACAATGCTATTGGCATGATCAGTGGCAAATTGTATATCGTTTTCTGTAATTATTTTCTCAAATTCAGCCATTTTAGCATCTATAGCTGCCTTTTCGGCATCGGTTGCAGTGCTGTCGTTAAAACTTTTGTACACTTCCTCCGCTTTGGCATAATAGCTGTTTTTCTGTATAAGGTATTTCTGTAATACTTCATTCTGCTCAGTACCACCGGCGGTTACCCCCGATTTATCAATGTGTATTTTGATTTCACCATTTTCGAACACAAATGGTTCGCGCAGCGATTCTCCATCTGTTTTTTCAACTTCAATAAAAACCACACGAGCACTATCGCAAACGCCATTGAATGCAAACTTTTGGTTTTCAATTTTTACACTGTCGATAGTTGTCCATACACGGTTAATACGTTCTTTTATAAATATAAACTTCCCGTTTAACTCCGGCTGATTTACTGTTCCTTCAATTTTATATGTTGTAGGTTTACAAGCAAATGTTATGGCAATTATTGCTGCGAAATAAATTAGTTTTTTCATTATTTTTGTTTTTAATATTCAGACGTGGCATGCCACGTCTTTACCAAAATCATCATATCATCTCATTATCACATCATCTCATCAATTTCTTCAAAATCTCCTTAGGTACTGCATCTTTATGTACTACAATATTAATAGTTTTGTGCATTACAAACGATTCGCTGGCATACCAAATTCCTTTGTATTTGCTATCGGTTCCCCATGAGTTTTTTACCAAATAATATTTTGTGCCATTTTGATCTTTGGCAGTGCCGTAAATCACCATGCCATGATCGTCGGTGGTTTCAAAATTATCAAAACTTTTCTGACGCAATTCTTGCGTAACTTTTACTTCGGGTTGAGGCCCTTTTGCTTTGTAGATTTTATCTTCCATTTCTTTTTGACTGATATTCAACCATTTTGCCTGATCCGAACCAGGAAGATTTTCTTTTTTTACTTCGGGATTTACCGCCACTCCGTTTCGTGTAAAACCTTTTTCACTCACATCTGAGCCCCAAGCTATGGTGTATCCTTTGTCAATTGCATTATCGAATACGGCTTTAAACTCGTCCAAAGGCAAGTTATACGATTCTTCCCAACGCCAGTTATCCGGTATTTCGATTACAAATTTACTGTAAAACGGATGATGGGTAAACGAAGTAAGCGATACATAATCGTCCATATTCAATCCGAGCGATTGCGCATAAGTCAGTGGTGTATATTTTTTCCCTTTCAAGCTAAAGTCAGTTGGGATTTTACCCAAATAAGCATCCAAAATACCATCGAACCCAGCCTTCCATGCTGTAGAAAGTCTTTTGTTTGGATTTCTTACAATCACATCCACATAGGCACGAGTCAAAGCATCGAGTTCACCATGTCGGTGTTTATCTTCACCATAGTTGTACCCATTCATCAACGAATCGGGCACTATGCCTTGGTTTTTAATTGTATACATTACATCGTAAAATGAACCTCCACCCGCAAAGTTCGAAGTTCCATTCATACGTACAAATTTGTCGGCTTTATCCGAATAAGATTTGTGTACCACAAACATTTCCGAAAGATCCACTTCAGGTTTTCCTAAACGAAGCAATTCAGCTTCGAAAAAACCTATAGCCGAAAAGCTCCAGCAGGTCCCTGAACTTGCCTGATTTTTCACAGGCGTTATCTTGTTTTCTTTTATCGTGGTAAAACGAAAAGTGTCGACGGCAGTCGTGTCTTTTTCGACAGCATTTG
>JBMOHZ010000147.1:0-6193 GCA_049317585.1 Paludibacter sp. | reverse complement strand
GCAAAATTAGTTCCTGTGCCATCGTAATTAATAGTAACCGAAGCATTGGGTACAATTGGGTTTGGAGTGGGTGTAAGCGTGCCTGCTTCGCCTGCAAAAACCATTGAACTTGCCATAAATAAGGCCATAAATAGTGTAAAAATTGTTCTAATATAAAATTGTTTTTAGGGTTGATAGTGTAAAAATAGCATATTGATTTATCTTTCAATTTATAAAATGTACAGAATTTTTGATAATATCATTGCAAACGATTGCATTTTAACTAGTTGTGCCGTAATTGTAACAAAAAAACTGCACAAATTTACCTTCTGTTTAGGTAAAAATGTGCAGTTTAATACAATTAGTTAGCGGTGTTATTTTTTTGACAACTTAGGAGCATCTCCTTTCTGATCCATTTGCATCATAGCCATCATTTGATTCAGTGTTTTGGTCATACCTTCGGTTGATCCATCCAAGAAAATAACATTTCCTTTACCTGTTTCGCCAAAATGCTTAATAGCTTCGGTCCACATGCTGAACAGTAAGAACGATGCATCGAGGTCAGCATCAGTCATTTCTTTAGCGGCGTGTGCCATACCTTTGGCCACTTCTTCGCGGAATAAGGCAATACCTTGTCCTCGTTGCATGGCTGCTTCTTTTTCGGCCAATGCCGATATTTTTATGGCGTTACCTTCGGCTTCGGCCGCTTTAGTTTTGGTAATCAACAGGGCTTGTCCTTCGTTTTCGGCAGCGGCTTTCAGGTTGCTCGAAGCCACAACGCGCGCCATCGATTTAATAATTTCCTCGTCGAAAGTAATGTCATTAAGTTGAATATCAATCATGTGATAACCCCAAGCTTCGAGTGTATCGTCCAAATGTTTCTTCACCTCTTCAATAATTTCGGTACGAAGACTCAAAATTTCGGCTTGCTTTTTTGTAGCCACAAAACTACGAATAGTACCTTCGATAGTACGAATAAGCGCTTGCATAAAATTACGTTCATCCACAAACTTAAATGCTACGTTTTTAATCACATCGTCCGATTGGTTAAAAACAGCATACAACAACATGGCTTTAAAATACACATTTGCCTGATCTTGTGTTACTGCCTGAAATTCGAGCTCTACCGACCGATTCTGAATAGAAATGCGGCGGTGTACCATTTCGATAAATGGAATTTTAAAGTTCAATCCAGGACCCATAATTCGGCGATACTTGCCAAAAATGGTGATAACAGCCACATAACCCTGATTAACGGTTACAAAACCTGAAAAGATAATGAGGAGTATTGCAACTCCAACAATGATAAAAGGAATTTGATCCATAGCTTGAAATTTTTTTTTGGTGAATTAATAAAATGTTATGCTACAAAGATATTTATTTTATTTCAAATTCAAAAGGCATACGTGCTTGAATACCATTTAGCTGTTTAAGTTCTTGTGCTTTTTTGAGCAGTTTGTAGTCGTCGCCTAATTGCGATTTGAGTATGCGCGTTTCCAAACTACTGTCAAAATCTTTCATAAGTTTAGCAAAGAAATCTTCTTTTACAGGAAAATCCTTAATCATATAGGTTTTGAGTTTGGCTTTTTCAACCGCTAGTTTCAAAGCCAGGTCTATGCCACCAATTTTATCCACCAATCCAATTTTAAGGGCATCTTCGCCAGTCCATACGCGTCCTTCGGCAATAGCTTTAATCTGATCGGGTGTTTTTTTGCGTCCATCGGCGCAGCGTTTCACAAACAACTCATAACCACGATTCACATAATTCTGCATCAAATCACGTTCCTCTGGAGTAAATTTACGATTTACCGATATGGCATCGGCCAGTTTATTGGTTTTTACGCCGTCGTAAGTAAAACCGAGTTTGTTATTCAAACCTTCGATATTTGGAATTAACCCAAAAATACCAATGGAGCCTGTAATAGTCGTAGGTTGTGCCACAATTTTATCGGCCATACACGAAATATAATAACCACCCGATGCAGCATAATCACCCATCGATACTATGAGTGGCTTTTTAGCTTTGAGCAGTGTTAATGCACGCCATATTTGTTCAGAACCATAAGCGCTACCACCGGGTGAACTTACTCTGAAAACCACAGCTTTTACGCTTGAGTCTTTAGCTACTTCGTTGATGGTTTCAACCAGTTTTGCGGAGTTTATTCCTTCATTGTCGCCACTATCAATACCACCTACAGCGTATATTATGCCAACTTTGTCTTTTTCGAACTTCACATCTTCGGGTACATTACACATATCGTTGTGTTTCACAATTTTGAAATCTTTTGCATATTTTCCAATAATGCTATCAACTTCGTCGGCATACACTAATGAGTCAACCAGGTTATATTGTTTCGATTTTTCAGTAGGTTGAAACATCATCATTTCGTCGGCATACAAATTCAGATTTTCAGGACTAATTTTGCGCGATTTGGATATTTCGCCAACTATATTTTTCCAAATTGAACCCATAAATACTCTCACTTGCTCACGGTTAGCATCGCTCATTTTGGTGTTGATATATGGCTCAACTGCCGATTTGTATGTGCCCACCTTTACAACCTGCATTTCGATACCCAATTTGTCCAAGGTGTTTTTGAAAAACATCAATTCAGCCGAAAGTCCTTTGAGTTCTACCATTCCTTGTGGATTAATAAGCACTTTATCGGCTACTGAAGCTAAATAATAGTTTTTTTGCATGTAATTGTCTGCATAAGCCACTACAAATTTGCCACTTTTTTTAAAGTCGACCAATGCGTCGCGAATTTCTTTGATGGATGCAAATCCACCCATAAGCATACCACCTTTAAGGTAAATACCTTTAATGTTTTCGTTCTTTTTTGCTTTTTGAATATTGGCTAGCACATCGTCCAGTCCAATTACTGTTTGTTCTTCTTGTCCCAAAGCCTCGGCAAGAGCTCCCGAAAATGGATTTTCTTCCGAACGATCAACAAGTGTTCCTTCTAAATTAAGTTGATAAACTGAGTTTTCGCTCACTTCGGTAACTTTTTCCGACGAGCTGCCAATGGCGCCAGCAATACCAAATAGGATTAATAGACTTAGAATAGAAGCTAAAATTATACCTACAATGGTAGCAAGGGTGAATTTAAGAAATTGCCTCACAATTTTGATTTTTTAAAATTGTTATTTTTTTCTGTATTTTAAAACGAGTATGCCTATTGGTTTGTTCATTCAAATACGATGCAAAGAAAAACAATTATTTTTGAATAACAAAATAAATATATCGAAAAACGATAAAAAAAATATCGGAATATGTAATTTCATATTCCGATATTCAATTTGACATCGATTTAACAAAACGCAATATTAGTTAATCTCAATGGTACGTGCGGGCTTTGGTTTTGCTTCTTCGCGTTTTGGAATGCTTACTACAAGTATTCCGCTTTCGTACGAAGCCTCAATTTTATCGCCGTCGGCTATCTGAGGTAAGGTAAACGAACGTGTAAACGACTGATAACTAAATTCGCATTTTGTAAAAACTTCATTTTCCTTGGTTTCATTTTCAACTTGCTTTTCCGACGAAATAGTTAGCAAATTGCGATTTAACTCAATTTTAAAATCGCCTTTTTCAAATCCTGGCGCAGCCACTTCTACTGTGAATGCGTCTGCATTGTCCTTAATATTTACCGAAGGTAAAGTTGTGTTTGTGTTCGAAAAATTACGGTTGTTCCAGTCGAACATCTCACCATCGAAAAAGCGATCAAATAACGATGGCATCTGGTTTGAATTACGTACGAGTAACATAATGTATCCTCCTTTAAATTTTAGTTAAACATTAAATTTTTTATTGTTATGTTCATGCTTTTGCAAAATAAATACCAACACTAAAAATGTGTCAAAATGACTGATTATAAGTATGTTGAGCTGACATAAATTCAGAATCAGGGAAGTGAAGTTTTAAAGAGAGTTGATAAAATTGGTGATAATCAACTATTTGTTTGAGTTTGTAAAACTAGGTGAAAACTGCAAAAATGTCAGTATAATAAAAATGATTTTTGTATGTACATAGTATATATAAAAAAACTCGCTCCAAAACAATGGAACGAGTTTTTTTTGATACGAAAAATGTTTGCTGATTATTCGCTTACTTTTACTACCTGTGGGTCGCTTTGCCACAAACCATGTTTGGTGCAATACGAAATAGCAACTAAACTCAAGTCTTTAAGTGGAACGATGTTGAACATCACTTCGGCATGTCCAGCTTTGTTACCTAGAGTTCCTGGAAGAAAACTTGCTTCGGCCAACAAACTTTCGCCGTTAAACAATTTGATTGATTGAATGTAATGATCGAATTCATCTGGGTGAACATATTCATTACCCATTTTTACATTTACGGCCAATACTTCACCTGCTTTTGCTGAGTCAGCTACATGAATAAATGGTGAGTGACGGTCGATAAAATCTTTTTTTGATTCTCTGTCAATTTGACTAATGTCCTGATAACTATTTACTTTTGGCATAGTTCTTTGTTTTTAAAAATTTGATTATTTATTGAATAAAATTAGTTGCATTTTTACTTTCAAACAAGATGAGCATTGCTTTTGTTCATTATTTTTTGGCAAAATGTTATTTTTTTTTGAAATAAGTAGTGGTAACCTAAATTTTAGTTGTCATAAGTGTAAACATGGTATTGTAAATTGGAAAACCGAGTAGAATTTATATCTTTGCAATACACAATTTGTATCTGGAGAAAGTATGGACGAAACAATTATAACTTTGCGGGAAGGTAATCACACTGCCTTTGCTAGCTTGTTCGATAATTATTACGAAGCGCTGTGTAGGTATGCTTTTTCCATTTTGAAAGATACTGACGATGCTCAGGATATAGTGCAAAAGGTGTTTTGTAAACTTTGGGATCAACATGCCGATTTAGAAATTCGGACTTCGATTAAATCATATTTGTACCGAATTGTACACAACGAGAGTTTGAATTTTGTACATCAACAAACAAACCGTGGCGAAATAAACCGCGAAATAATTGGTTTTACAGGTGAAAACACAGATGATGTTAATGAACAAGTGGCGGCTCAGGACTTACAACAAGCTATTGATAAAGCAATGGCCAATTTAGCACCACAGTGTCGCAAAGTGTTTGAAATGAGTCGGATGGAACAAAAATCATATTCCGAAATTGCACAAAGCCTTGCCATATCAGTCAATACAGTCGAAAATCATATATCAAAAGCTTTACGGCTATTGCGTGTGGCACTCAACGATTTTTTGGTTCTCCTATTTTTAATTTTACATTTAAATTAAACCTTGATTATGAAAACAGATTTACACACACAGCACAAAATGGAAACGGATAATTTATTGGCAAAATATTTTGGTGGAAATGCCACTGAACAGGAGCAAAATCAACTCGAGGATTGGATTGCTGCTAGCCCCGAAAACGAGCAAGAATTTCTACGTTTGACAAAGTTATACGAATTAGTTGGCTCTGGTCGAGTTTCGAAACAAAATTTTGATTTGGCAATAGCCAAAACAAATTTCGAAAATTACATGCAGCAAACAGCTCAAATGACAGCCGAAGCGAGTAAACATATCTCAATCAATGTGTTTACTACCAAGCAAAAATGGTATTTTGCAGCTGCTACCATTGCTTTATTTATTACCATTAGCAATTTTGTGTTTCGTGCCAATTCTGATAGAGAAGTAGTGTTGGCAAGCACTACTAAACCCATAGAAACTAAACTCGCCGACGAAACAAAAATTACACTTTCGACTAATAGTACCATTACATACAAAGCCAATTATGCGACTGATAACAAAGAACTTGCGCTAAATGGCGAAGCTCTGTTTGATGTAGGAGGTAAAGGAAATGGCAAGTTACGAATTACCGCCGGCGAAACATTTATCGAAGATATTGGAACAGTATTTCAAGTTACAGCATATCCCAGTGCAGATTTTGTTCAAGTAAAAGTGACCGAAGGTTTGGTTAAGTTTTATACAGCCGACAACAAAGGAGTTACCATTCGTACCCACGAAACTGCTTTGTACGATAAACAAACCAAAAAGTTTCGACATTTAGCAAATTCTACAGTTCAAAATGGTATTGAAACCATTGTATTGAACTTGGATGGCGTTACAATCAAGCAAGCTATCGAAATTATTAGTAATGCCTATAATGTTAATTTACAGTTCGATGGCAATGGTTCAAGCGATAAGCAAATTACAGTTTCCTTTGTCAACG
>JBMOHZ010000146.1:0-6241 GCA_049317585.1 Paludibacter sp. | reverse complement strand
CTCGAACCCAGGACCCCATCCTTAAAAGGGATGTGCTCTACCTGCTGAGCTACTAAATCGATTTCTAAAAAGCGACTGCAAAGATACAGCATTTTTTGAAAATAGCAAATACCTTTTGTTAGATTTTATTTTTATTTTGAAATATATTATTTAAAGCACTGTGTATGAAAATAATATGTGATTTTTGAGGTGCTTATATGTTATGTCAAATCTACTTTATCACCATTATTTTAAACAAAATATGATTCATAATAGGTGTTTTTTTAATGCTTTTTGAAACCGATTTATGCACATTCTTACTAAAAACAACGTTTATATTGATTAGTTTAAAACAGACAAATAACCGATAATCATATTTTATTGCTAAAATCAAATAAATACATTATTTATTTCAATCAAATAATTGTACATTTGCATGAATTAATAGCATTTAAATAAATCAATATTTAATGTCGACTAACGGCATTTATTGCTATTAACGTTACAAATTTAAAAATACCACTTTGAGTAATTTGATGTATATTTTTTGGACTTTGTTGTTTTCAGCTTTTTTCTCAGGCATGGAAATAGCATTTATTACGTCCAATAAACTCCGATTTGAATTGGATAAAAAGCAGAAAAATATATCAACAAGTATACTAGCCATATTTTTTAAAAACCCACAACAATTTATTGCTACTATGTTAGTTGGTAACAATATTGCATTGGTTATTTACGGTCTTTTGATGGCTCAATTACTAACTCCATTTTTCTTGTGGGCCAATAATCAGTTAATAATTACCCTGTTTCAAACAATTATAGCAACAGCCATTGTGCTTTTTACAGGAGAATTTTTGCCAAAAACTATTTTTAGAATAAATCCTAACTTTTGGATGCATGCTTTTTCGGGGATTTTATTTGTTTTCTATATAATATTGTATCCTATTTCAAAATTTAGTTCGTGGATTTCGTTTTCGATGTTAAAACTGCTTGGTGTATCGGTTGAAAAAGGGCTTAAAGAAAATGTTTTTTCGCGCATTGATTTAAATTATTTATTGCAAGATAGTATTGAGTTTTCGGCTAATGTGAACGATATGGAGAATGATGTTAAAATTTTTCAAAATGCGCTCGATTTTTCAAAAGTAAAACTGCGCGATTGTTCTGTGCCACGTACCGAAATTATTGCACTTGATCATTCTGTAAGTGCCCAAATATTAAAGCAAACCTTTATCGAAACTGGTTTTTCAAAAATCCCAATTTATAAATCGGATATTGATAATATTATAGGGTATATACATTCGTCCGAAATGTTTGAGCATCAATTGGATTGGAAAAAGTATATTAATCAAATACCTATAGTGCCCGAAAACATGGCTGCCCAAAAACTTATGAAACTGTTTATGTTACAGAAAAAAAGTATGGCAGTAGTAGTTGATGAGTTTGGTGGTACGGCGGGCATTGTAACTCTAGAGGATATTGTAGAAGAGATTTTTGGAGAAATTGAAGATGAACATGATAAACGTGATTTTGTGGCCGAGAAAATAGGTGAAAACGAGTATTTATTGTCGGGTAGGATAGAGGTGAAGCAGGTAAATCTTAAATTTAACCTCGATATTCCGGAATCGGACGAGTATGAAACAATAGCCGGGTTTATTTTACATTATCATCAGAATTTTCCTAAACTGAACGAGCAAATTAAGGTGATGGGGTTTAGTTGTCGGTGTGTGAAGGTAAATAATAATCGGGTTGAAATGGTAAAAGTTTCAAAATAATTTTAATTTCCACTTATTGAACAGTTTTTTTTTGTATATTCGTGCCCTCAAATAAAAAGGAATTTAATTTTAACAATATATATTATTTAAAAATGGCTATTTTAGGAAAAATAAGAAGCAAAGGAGTTTTACTCATGCTTGTAGTAGGTTTTGCATTGTTTGCATTTATTATTGGTGATGCCTTAACACAAGGCTCAAGTTATTTTAATAAATCGCGCGAAACAGTTGCTGAGATTGATGGAGATGAAATCAATATCAAAGAATTTCAGGCTTCTATCGACCAAATGGTTGAAGTTTACAAAATTGAAACTGGTCAAACTGAGTTAAACGAAGAGATAAACTCACAACTACGTACTTCTGTTTGGGAAAGTTTGATAAACGAAAAACTGCTGTATGCCGAAGCTGAAAAATTAGGGTTAGCAGTTGGTAAAGATGAGTTGTCAGACCGTTTGATAGGTAACAACATCCATCCACTCATTGCTCAACGTCGTGCTTTTGCTGGCGAAAATGGTCAATTTAGCAGACCGGCTCTTATTCAATTTCTAACCAGCTTAGATGCAACTCCTGAGAACGATGAAATGCGTAATCAAATTGAAAAAGCAAAATCGTACTGGAAATTTTGGGAGAAAAATGTAAAAATGACCATATTGCAGGAAAAATACAATGCATTAATTGCTAAAACAGTAACTGCTAATACATTGGATGCAAAGTCGGAATACGAAGCTGCTAAAAAAAGTGTAGATGTGAACTATGTAGTTCAACCATATTTTACAATTTCTGATTCTACTATTGAAGTTTCGAAAAGTGAAATAAAAGATCGCTTTAACAAAATGAAAAAACAATTTAAACAAGAAGCTAGTCGCGCTGTGAATTATGTTGTTTTTACAGTTAAACCATCGGCCGAAGATTTTAAAAAGGCAGAAACTACCATGAATAGTTTGGCAGGAGAGTTTAGAACCACAACTGATATTGTAGGTTTAGTAAATTCTAATTCCGAAATTCGTTATGATGGAAAACCTTATTCGGAAACTACAGTACCGACTGGCCTTAAAGATTTTGCATTTGGCAATATAGCTGGTGCAGTAGTAGGACCAATTTTCAATAATAATAGTTATACCATGGCCAAAGTAATGGAAACTGGTATTATGCAATCGGACTCAGCAAAACTACGTCATATTTATCTTGCCAAAGCTGATGAAGCTAAAGCCGATAGCATTTTAAAAGTAATTGGTACTGGTGGTGATTTTGCAGCATTGGCTCGTCAGTATTCGGCTGTAAAACAAACAGCAGCTAACGGTGGCGAAATAGGTTGGATTATGCCCGATGTAAAAGGTCTGGACAAGGAAATTATTACAAAATCGTTTGCAAGTGCTGTAAATGGCATTTTTACAATTAAAAATGATCAAGGAACGCAAATTTTTCAGGTGACTGAAAAAACTGCTCCTCGTAGAAAAGTGAAACTAGCAATTTTAGAAATTAAAGTTTCAACTAGCAATATGACTGTAAGTAAAATTTACAACGAAGCCAAACAATTTGCTGCTGAATTATCAGGTGATAAATTCGACAAAAAGGCACAAGAAAAGAATTACGCTGTTCGCACAGCTTCCGAAATTCTAGCTACAGCTCCAAAAATTGCTGAATTTGACCAATCACGTCAGATAATCCGTTGGGCATTCGAAAACGACAAAGGTGCTGTATCTGATGTATACGATTGTAACAATAATTTTATAGTTGCTACAATTACCGAGGTGAACGAAAAAGGTTATCGTGCTATCGAAAAGGTGTCGGATCAAATCAAGGCTGAACTTGTACGTGAGAAAAAGGCCGAACTTATGATTGGTAAACTCAAAGCTCAACTTGCTAAAACTCCTTCCATTCAGGGACTTGGAGCTGCAATTGGTAGCGAAGTGAAAGTTGCACCTGCTGTAAACTTTGGCGCATATCAGTTTGGTGTTGCTGGTTTTGAACCTGCCGTTGTTGGTAAAGTCTCAGTTTTGGCTGTCAATAAAATATCAGAACCTATTAAAGGTAATGCTGGAGTTTACGTAGTATTACCTACAAACCAACAAGTAAGCAATGCACCTTTCGATGCCAAAATGCAAATTATGATGTTGAACTCGCGCATGAGTTATTCATTGCCTTATGCTATTATTCAGGATATGAAGGATAAAGCTGACATTGTTGATAACCGCATGAATTTCTTTTAATTACAAACAGAATTTTATATTATATCGAAAACGGAGTGAAGTTATTCATTCCGTTTTCTTTTTTTACGTAGTTTAAATAAGTATCTTTGCAAACTATTTCAGATTTCAGTTTGTTAATACTGTTCAAACTTATTAATCTTTACAAACCTATCAAACTTTTCAAACCTTTCAAATAGATCAATCTTCCATGAGCACACAAATCAAAACTCCACTAATAGGCAAAACCGTCGACGAAATTAAAACCATCGTATCACAACTTGGCATGCCCGCATTTACTGCCAAGCAAATTACGGATTGGATTTATAGTAAACGCGTTTTTTCGATCGACGAAATGACTAATCTTTCGTTGAAAAACAGAGAGATTTTGGCTGTAAATCATGAAGTGGGGCGCGCATTACCATCACAGGAATCAGCTTCGGTGGATGGAACTAAAAAGTATCTTTTTACTACTCCTGAAGGTAATTTTATCGAAACCGTTTATATCCCCGACGAAGACAGGCATACGCTCTGTGTATCGTCGCAAGTAGGTTGTAAAATGAATTGTTTGTTTTGTATGACAGGTAAACAGGGATTTACTTCCAATCTTTCGGCTGCCGAAATTTTAAATCAAATACTCTCAGTTCCCGAAGCAGATAAACTCACAAACCTTGTGTTTATGGGTATGGGCGAGCCTATGGATAATTTACCAAACTTGCTACGTGCCTTGGAAATACTGACAGCCGATTATGGCTATGCCTGGAGTCCTCGCCGTATTACGGTGTCGACCATTGGTGTTATTCCAAAAATGAAAATCTTTTTGGAACATACAAAATGTCATTTAGCTATTAGCATGCATTCGCCATTTACTGATGAGCGACTGAAAATTATGCCTGTCGAAAAGCCATTTCCTATTGCCGAAGTACTTGCTGAGTTGAAAAAACATGATTTTAGCCACCAACGTCGTGTGTCGTTTGAGTATATTATGTTCGATGGTTTTAACGACTCTATGCGCCATGCTGTAGAAATGGTTCGCTTACTTAAGGGTATTGATTGCCGCGTGAATTTAATTCGTTTTCATGCTATACCCAATGTAGAACTGAAAACTTCGAACGAGGATAAGATGGTGTTTTTCCGCGATTACCTTACTTCAAATGGCATTACAACTACCATTAGAAAATCACGTGGCGAAGATATTTTTGCTGCCTGCGGCATGCTTTCGACGCTCGAAAAACAAAAATCGAAAGTAGAAACAGTTTAACTCCACGCTTAATAATTACGATTATTATTCAAAAATGGTTTTTTATTCATTTTTTTGTATACATTTGCTGTGTAATAATTTTCATATATTCATTTTAAAAACTCAACTACCATGATTCTTTTAATTATTGTCGGTATTGTTATTTTTGCTGTGGGATATGCAGCCAAAAGAGCAAATTCTCCCATTAATCCTTACAGTGGAATAATCAAAACTGTAGGTATTGTTATTGCTATTGTAGGTGCATTATCCGCATCAATCGTACAAATCAATCCTGGCGAAATTGGTGTGCAAAAACTTTTTGGAAAAGTAAATAATACCATATTGGTGAGTGGTTTAAATGTGATAAATCCACTAGTAGATGTAGTTAATTTTGATATTCGCACACAAAATTACACCATGTCGGGTGTGCAGGACGAAGGTGATAAATCGGGCGACGATGCTATTCGTGTTTTATCTGCAGATGGTTTGGAAGTGATAATCGACTTGACTGTATTGTATAAAATAGTACCTACCGAAGCTCCTCGTATTTTACAAGAAATCGGAACCGATTATCGCAATACCATTGTTCGCCCAATTTGCCGTACTAAAATACGCGATAATGCCGTATATTATGATGCTGTGGCTTTGTATTCGACCAAGCGCGATGAGTTTCAGGCACGAATATTTAAAACCATCGAGTCGGATTTTAAATCGCGAGGATTATTGTTGGAACAATTGTTGGTGCGCAACATTACACTTCCTGCATCGGTTAAAACAACTATAGAATCGAAAATTAATGCTGAACAAGATGCTCAAAAAATGACTTTTGTGCTCCAAAAGGAAAAACAAGAAGCTGAACGTAAACGCGTAGAGGCTCAAGGTATTGCCGATTATCAAAAAATATTAAGTACTGGTTTGAGCGATAAACAGTTACAATACGAAATGATTAAAGCAATTGCAACTTCACCCAATGCAAAACTCATAATTATGAATGGGGGTAAAAATAGTACGCCCGTGATTTTGGATGCAAAATAACACCAGCATTTTATTTTCTGAAAACTAATTAA
>JBMOHZ010000145.1:0-6272 GCA_049317585.1 Paludibacter sp. | reverse complement strand
TCCAAAAATGGTTAGTTTCATGAGTAATTATAATTAGTATGTACTTGTAACAGTTAATGGAAATGAAATGTTTTGTAAAAAATAAAGCACAAAAAAAAAGAACTACCCAATAATGAGTAGTTCTTTTTTATAATAGTAGTTATAAACTATTGTTTAACCATTACACCTGTTCCTTTATCAGCAGATGTTGTAACAACAGAAACTGTACCATCAATTTTAAGTGTATACACTTTTTTAAGCACTTCATAATCAACCGAAATTGTTTTTGTTGCAACATTGTAAGTTCCAGCTCCAGTTACTGAATACATTGTAGTGGCTGTAGCTGTTGCTCTGTATGTACTTGGAGTCATTGTTACATGTCCATAATCATCAAATACATAATCTTGTACCCAAAGTGGCACAGCACCCATATCCCAGAAATTATCATTTCTAAGGGTTTTAGCATCAACTTTAGTTAAATTCACATTATACACATAAGTACCTTCTGTAACTTTATAAGCACCAACGAAATCGTCGATATTGTAAACTACTTTTGGTATAGGAGTCACTGCAACATCAAATGTAAACAAAGGACTTGTTGTCACAATACCTTCAGCATCAACGTTTTCAACATACCAATAGTAAGTTTTACCTTCGGCTACAGTTACAGAAATTTCCTGTGTTGTATGATCTGCTTTCAATAAATCTGGAGAATCAGATGTTCCAAAATAAACATCCCATTTCACTGCTGCCCCACCTTTTGAAGCCCACTTAAGCGTTGTTGTAGTGGTTGGAGCTATTTTAGCATGGTTTAATGGAGCAGTTGCCTCAGGAATACTAAATGTATTCTTAGTAGCAATCATTGTAGCTTCCTCAGTAGTACAGCTATTAAAACTAATAGCAACCATCAAAAGTGGAATTATAGCTAATAATATTTTTTTCATTTTCTTATTTATTTACTAATTTAATACTATCAATTACTTTCTTGTAAGTACTTCGTACATTATTCTGTTTCCAGCTGAACTTACATAATACATGTTGAGCACAAACTTTTTAGTTACTGGGTTGTAGTAATTAATTTCGTTGGCATTTGCTGGAGGTGTTGGAGCAGTAGCAGCATCACCTGTAAATGTAGCAAACATACCACCTGCAACAGCAGCACCACTAGTAGCATCGTAAAGAGTACCATTAACTTTTAAGCAGTTAGTACCACCTACAACTAATACATCACTTGTAACTTCAATATTTACACCAAATGCAGTATAATTACCAAAACCAACTTTTTTAACTGATTTACAATTTACAGTGCTTAAAGTTTCGTCAGCTACAACAGGCTCTGTTGGATTACCAGGGCGAATTCTATAACCTACTACAGAATAAGTACCTTCGTATGGATTTGAAATTGGCAAAGCAATTAAGTGCGAATTCATATTCGATGAAATCAAAACACCACCACTTACTGATTCAAATGAAATAGCTGCTACATAGTTGTCACAAGCATCCAATGTTTCAGCACCCCAAACACGGTATTGAACCCATGCAGTTCTAGTACCTTTAGCAATTGTGATAGTTGGATTTAAAACTTCAACATTTGGGTAAACTTTAAAAGCTGTTCCTTTAAGAGTGTTGTAGTTTGTTACTGCAGCAGGATTAACCTTCATTTTAACTTCGATATCGCTTGTTGGCAGAGCATCAGTTGCAATGTTAATCATAAACGAATCTTTAACATATCCTGCAACAGGTTTCAAACCTTTTGAAAGCAATTGAGGTTTAAGCACAGTAATATATGCTTTTCCAGCAACATCATCCTTCCAATAGTCCGAATCGTCGTTTAAGCACGATGTTGCTAAAAACATCGTTGCTAATAACGTTAATGATAGAAATATTTTATTTTTAATACTTTTCATAATGATAATTTTTATAATTTGATTTATCTATTTTGCCAGAATATTTTTGAAGTAAATGCATCAATTGTTCCAACTGCTAAAACATTGTCATTATTTACCGAAAGCTCAGTTTGTGGATAAAGTAAACGAACAGGTGGAGTTGCGCTTAATTTATTAACATCAGGTGTGAAATTCAAACCTGCTGGATAACCAGTCCTTCTATAGTCAGACCAAATAGTTAGCGGAGCTATTCCGTTTAATGAAGCCCATTTTTGAGTTATAATAACTTGAGTACGTTCAGCTTCAGTTGTAGCAAGTCCAAAATTTACTTTTATATTAGCCTGTGCAACATAAGCAGCAGCAGCTACATCAGTTAATCCCATGTAAGCAAATGATTGTTTTACACCACTTTCGTATAGTGCTTGAGCACTTCCACTAGTTATTAAACCTTTATTAACTGCTTCAGCTTGTAAAAACAATGCTTCAAAATCAGTAAATAATGGAGACGCTTTTGTAGCAGTACCTATCATTGTAGTAGCATCGTCCTTAACATAACCAAGTTGCGATGTTGAAGCAAAAGGTGTTAAATCAGCAGCTGGTGATCCAAAAATATTACCTGCATGCGTTGTGTTTTTCTCACCTAATTTAAAGAACTTATTTCTACGTAAGTCGCTATTAGCATTATAAAAATCTACAACATCTTTACCAGCAGTATAATAAGTTACACCATCAGGTTTCGAAGAACCAATTTCACTATAGAAATAGTTGTAGAATGGATTCATCTTTGATGCAGAAACTAAATAACCAGGATTAACTAAAGCTCCATCGCCTTCGCCCATATAACCAACACTTGCAGTAGTTGCAATTTTTTCCTTGATATAAGTTGTACGACCAGTCATACCTGATTGTTGTACTAAAATTCTTAATTTCAAAGTATTTGCAAATTTCAACCATTTAGTCATATTACCAGCATACATAATGTCGCTTGAACCGGGAACAGCATTTACATCGCTTGGAGCATTTTGAATTAAAGCAATAGCTTCATCAATTTTCACTACTAAATCTTCGTAGATAACTTTTTGATCATCGTATTTTGGTTTCAAAATATCCTGACCCGTTTTGAATGCTTCAGAGTAAGGTACATTACCCCAGCAATCAACTAAAGTTTGAAAAATGTAAGCTTTCATTATTTTAGCCATAGCCAAATAATAAACATCTTTTGCATCAGTTGAACTTTTTTCAATTGCATCAAGATTATTTCCTACTAAATACAATTCGTTAAAAGCGTTTTGATAATCGCTATTAATTAATTTGTACGACGAAAGTGCAGCAGGTTGTGAATAACCAGCACTAATTGACCATAATCCGTGCCACAAATACACAAAGTCGAAACGACGTGGATTATTCATTGTGCTAACAATTCCTGTAAGGGTTGTAGGTAGCACTAATTTTGGTGTTACTTTGGATGCACTATTAGGATTCACTTCGTTTACCGACAGAAAATCTGTACACGAGCTACCAAATAAAGCTGTAGCAACCAGCAGTATTAAAATATATTTTTTCATTGTTTTCTTGAATTAATTATTTATTAAAAAGTTAATTTCACTGAAAAACCATAAACTCGTGTAGGAGGAGTTTGATCTTCATCTGTAAAACCTAATGCATTACTAGTTGCAGCATTTGAGTTGAATTCAGGATCTGTCCAAACATTTGTTTTTGGTCTCAGCAACAACAAGTTACGACCTACAAAAGAGATTTGAGCAGCTTGCATAAATTTCAATGCAGGGATTTTTTTAACTGGAACATCGTATGCTAACGATACTTCACGTAATTTCCAGAATGCTGCACTTGTTAAGTATGCTTTATCAGTTGTGTGATAATCTGAGTTCACCCAAAATGAACGACCTGCATTTGTTACCAATACATCTGTGTTTGGAGTAAATGAACCATCAGCGTTTTTAACTACAGAATTAGGAATAACAAATGGTTGACGACCATTAAGTGCTGAATGTTCTGAAACTCCGGTAAAGTCAAGTGCATTACCTACATCGTTCAAAATCATATTACCACCACGATAATCAGCTACAAAGCTTAAACTTACACCTTTGTATGTAAAATTATTTGAAATACCTAATAAATGGTTAGGGTCACCATGGCCAGCCAACACTAATGCTGGGTTTTTGGATGGTAAACCTGTAAGTTTGTCAACAATAATACGTCCGTCAGGATCACGCAAAACATCAGTAATACGCAATGCAGGGAATTGCTCACCAACAACAGCATAAGACACTGAACGAGCTGCACCATAAGTAGTTCCGTCGTTTACTTGAAGTTCATTTAATCCTGGATAAATCGAAATTACTTTATTGGTACGATAGGTATAATTAACGCCTAAACTCCATGAAAAACCACCTGTGTTAATTATCTTATTCAATTTCAAATCAGTTTCAATACCTTGCGATTCCAATTCACCAGCATTAATATAAGCCGACATATAGCCTGTAGCTGAAGAAATTGATGCAGGAATTGTTTGGTCAACAGTGTTTGATTTGTAAGCATCTACAGTAAATTCAATTTTACCTTTCAAGAAACTTGTTTCAACACCAAGTTCATAACTATTTGTCATTTCAGGTTTCAAGTTTGGATTGCTAAGTGTTCCACTTAAACGGAAACCTGCATTTGATCCATAAGGATAACCTGCTCCAGGTATAAACGAAGGAGTAGTAGCGTACCAGTTAGCCAACGCAATTTGTCCAGTTTTTGACCATCCACCTCTTACTTTAAGGAATGATAAAACATCCGATTCAGTCATTGCTGGCATAATATCTGATAAAATAACACTACCGTCGACAGCTGGATAGAAGAATGAACGATTTTCGGCAGTTAAACGTGAATCCCAATCGTTACGAGCCGAAAGATGTAAGAAAGCATAGTTTTTATAACCAATAGTTGCATCTCCAAAAGCACCAATAGAGCTACGTTGCAAAGTTGCTTGACCAATACCTGCTTCCCCAACACGGTTAGAAATATTATAAAAATTAGGTATTACTAATGAACTTGCAGAGATTCCGATAGTATTGATTTTAGATGAGTAAACAGAAGTACCCAAAATAACTTTGGCAGTAAAATCACCAAATTTCTTATCAATTTTGGCCAAAAGGTCATTGGTAAGATTGATTTCAGATGCCATATAGTCAGATGAGTTACCTGAGTAAGGAGAACTTACACCCATGTGACCTTGACTCCAAGGGTCGCTGTGCGAATAAGCACTGTAAATTGCTTCATCTTTAAATGTACGACCAGATTCTGTCTTGTAAGTCAAACCAGTTCTGTTAGATAATTCTAACCAATCAGTAACTTTCAAACTTAGATTTACCGAACCAAGTACATCGTTACGAGTTGATAAAGCACGTGAATGCTTAATTTGCCAGTAAGGATTAGGATAATAAGCATTGAAATAACCATCTATTCCTGCGAATGGGTTAGTGTCGATATCTTTATAGCTTGTTAATGGCACATGTGCTGGAGTATTCAATACGTTCCAGTAAACGCCACGATTTTGATACATATCACCTGCTGAAATATCGGTGTTAGTTTGTGTAAAGCTAAAAGTATAATCAGAACTGAATTTACCATAAGTTTTACCAGCCGACATTCTTACACCACTTCTTCTGTTTTTATCATCAGGCACTGTACCTGTTGTGTTAACATCTTGTCCTGATAAATAAAAATGACTGTTAGCATCACCAGCACTATACGAAATGTCATTTTGAATTGACACACCAGTGTTGAAGAAATTCTTTTTCTGGTTTTTAACTGGAGAGTAAGGAACCATTTGATAAGAACCATCAACCAATTTACCTCCCAGAATAACCATTTGACCATTAAATTCAGGACCAAATGTTTGATTTTCATAAGAAGTATATGGGTCTGTGTTTCTATCAGGACCTAACCACATAGTATAATTAGGATCAGAGTTTTCAGGTGTTTCACCTGAACCAGCTCCAAATCTTTCTTGCATATTTGGAAGATATGAAATTTGTTCAAAAGTTGTTGTGTTACTAATTTTGATTGTTGGTTTTTGTTTGTTTCCTTTGCGTGTTGAAATAACCAATACACCATTGGAAGCATCGTTACCATACAAAGCAGCAGCACTTGCACCCTTCAAAACTGACACATTGTCAATATCGTTAGGGTTGATTGAACTAAGGTATGTAGCACTAATTGGAACACCATCTAATACAACCAAAGCCTGATTACTTGCTAAGAAGTGACGATTACCACGTAAAGTAATTTTTGTATCAGGATTAACACCATTATTCATAGTGTTGATCTGTAAACCTGCAACTTTACCAGTTAATCCATTCATAACATTTGAAGCACCAGCATTTGTAAGTTCCTGATCCG
>JBMOHZ010000144.1:0-6322 GCA_049317585.1 Paludibacter sp. | reverse complement strand
ACATCTATTTTCGGTTGCTTACCGTCGACGAAAAATTTAGCCTGCGCCTGCATGCCAAATACCTCGTTTTGCCCTTGTTGATTGCAACTGTTTATACGGTGGGTATTTTTCTGACTCCTTTTGAACAATATAAAGCATGGCTTTACAACGATACGCTTTTTGCCGATTCACCTCAAATTCAGTTTTTGGGTGTAATGCGTAAAATTGTGAAGCTTATGTTTGTGGTACTGCTTGTTATAACCTTTGTACTAAACCAACGCTTACTTAAAAAATATGCGCATAAAGCGGAGCAGTATTATTCCGACCTAAAGGACGGCAGATTCAATAATGCCAAATGGCTCAATTATTTTTTATTTTTTGTAACATTGAGTAGTTTTGTGGCACATATTGTAGGCCGAAAGTTACTCTTTCCAAGCGAAATGATTCTAAACAGCATTTGGCTTATATTTGCCCTATCGCTCTATGGCATTGGATATATGGGATTTACACAAAAAGCTATTAACCCTACTTTTGAGACTGAGGATATTGCAAGCGAACCAGTACCAACTAGCACTGAACTCAATGTATCGCAACAATTAATTCTGAAAAAGTTGCTCGAATTGTTTGAAAACGAAAAAATCTATATTTGTAGTAACTTGAATATTATGGATGTGGTGCAACGGATTGGCACCAATCGGAGTTATATTTCAACCATTATTAATCAGCAATACAATCAAAATTTTTGTACGTTTGTAAATAGTTTCCGAGTTGCGGAACTCGAAAAAGTATTTGTTGCTAATCCTTCAATTAGCAACGAACATTTAGCCGAAAAATGTGGCTTTGGATCGTTTAATTCTATGAAAAGGGCAATTGTCTCCATCACAGGGCAATCGGTTCAAGAATGGAAAAAAATATTTTGCTTATCAATGAGCCTAACGGGCTTTCAAAAGCGTAATAATGAAAAAAACGGGATGTTTCAATTTGGATATAAGTTAAAGAAAAACTATGATTGACTACAAAAGAAATGCAAATCACCAATAGAATTAAAACTATTGTGCAATTTGCAATTCTTAGTATAAACAAAACAAAAATGTCAAATTGACTCAGTCTATTATTCCATATTTTTCACAAATTAGTGAATCCGCCACCTCTTTAATTTCAAGTCTTATTGTATTATCATCAATTTGGTCTAACTCAAACACTTTTTGCAAATCAATTGCAGGAGTAACATAATCAACCTTCTGGCTTATATATACATAGAAAAGAACTTGTGATTCTGTAAATATTGGTTCTACCAAATATCGTTTATTAAATTCACTTCTTGTCATGTTGTAAATATTTCAGGAACAATAAATTTAAACAACGTTTATTTATTCAACAAAGCAATTCATAAAATCAATAATCATTTTATCCGTTTTGAACGATTATTGGTTACAAAACTTTTTCTTTTAAGTATTAACGGCCACAAAAATAGTTTATACCTGCTTAATGGGTTTTCCAAAAGGTAAAAATATTTGCCAAAAGGTAAAAACTTCATTGTCCATATTAATTTTGGCAAAAACAAACGAGCCGCTTCAAAAAATGAAGCAGCCCGTCGAATCTATATTAAGGGAACTTAAACTAATTGCTTTTTACCAATTTGAGTTCTTTCTTTTCGTTGTTTGTTACGATTTTTACAATATAAACGCCCTTTGGTAATGCAGTTATCTGAATATTCTCATTGTCCAAAACTCGTTTTTCGAGCACTAAACGTCCGCCTAAATCGGTTATGTAAATTGACGATACGCCACTTAAACCTTCCAAGTGAAATACTTCGGTTGCGGGGTTAGGATATATTTTCAATCTGATAGCATTTTTCACATCGTAAGATGTACCACTTTCATTAGCCGTTGTTTGGTTCTTTGGATTGTCAACTCCTGTACTTGTATTATAAACTTCGGAACCTGATGCTCCATTGAACTCAAACAATTGCACACTGTACTCGGTGTTTTTTGAGAGGTTGGTTACATTTACCGAATTGCCTGTACCCTTGTAAACACAATAATAACCTGATGTTGCCAGTTGTGTACCTCTAGATGCCCAATCACTGTTTGCAATATAAGTGCTGTTGTCCGTAGGATTAGTGATAGCTCCAGCTCCCTCTTTCACAAATACTGCTCGTGACTCACCATTGCCAATAGTCCAACTGATAGTCATATCGTAGTTGTGGATTTGAGTAAATACCAATGCCGAAGCTTGCACTGCAGGAACATCTATGGGCAGATTTTGCCAAGCTAAATAAGGGTTACCGTTATTTTTTGTACTAGCTATTTTCCAATCGGGTGCTGTTACAAAATCCCAATTGCTAAAAGTGGTTTGCGCTTTCATTTCGGCAGTTGTTTTGCCAATGGCTCCATTGTAATTTGTTCCCGCTGTAGAGTTAGTTAAACCATCATTCTCTGCATCGAAAAAACAACTTGTGACAGTACCTGTTTGAAGATTTCCAACAAAACCATTCGCGAAACTAGCAATATTCCCTGTAACAATGCCATTACTGTAGCATTTGTTAATAGCAATAGTTCCTGCATAAGCATGTCCTACAAAGCCTCCAGTATTATTTGTGCCATTTACGTTCCCTTTCGCATAACAGTTGGTTAGAGTAATGGGTGTAGAAGCTATACTATTATACATTTCTCCAACCAAGCCACCAACTATCGAATTAGTAACACTTACATTTCCGGTTGCGTAACTCTTTTCAACAGCTCCATTCCAACATGCTGCTATTAATCCACCCCCATTATCATGACATGTGATATTGCATTTGCTATAACAATTACTAACTGTACCCGCACAATCCTTTTTACCTATAAGGCCAGCTGCTTGATCTGCTATTCCCGTAACGCTACCAGTTGTATAACAACTTGTTACAGTACACAAACCTGATGCTTGACCTATAAGACCTCCTGTTCGCTTATTACCGGTTATATTCACATTGGTAAGTCCTAAATTTATTATTGTAGCATTAAAAATGTATCCAAAAATTGAATTATAATCAGTAATTGGTCTATTAATGTACAAATTTGAAATAGAATGTCCTTGTCCATCATAACTTCCCAAGAAATTTGTTGTTAAGTTCCCGATTGGCGAGAAGCCATAATATCCACCCGAACCATTGCTATTCCATGTATTTGAAGCCGTGGCATCAATATCGGCAGTTTGAGTAAAATATTTTCCAGCTGCCCAATAAGAAGTATTTTCTGAAAGAAAACGCAAATCGGCAAGTGTAGCTATTTGATAAGGATTAGCTAATGTTCCTGCTCCACCAGAGAATGGTGGATAAACCTGCCAAGCTAAATATGGATATCCGTTATTTTTTGAGGTTGTTATTTTCCAAACAGGTGTAGTTACAAAATCCCAATTGGTAAAGGTAGCTTGCGTTTTCATTTCGGCAGTAGTTTTTCCGGTTCCGCCTGAACCACTTATAGCTATTCCTGAAGTTTGAGTGTCCCAATAGCAATTTGTCAACGTAGCTCCAAAGTAGTTTGCACCAATTAGTCCGCCTCTGTTAAAAGTTGGGGTGGTGACAGTTCCTGTAGCATAAGAGTTTGAAATGGAAGAGGTTGATAAATGAATATAACCAACTAATCCACCAACGTTATCGTAGCCGGTAACATTTCCAGTGGAATAGCTATTATTTATAGTGCCATTGTTATTTCGAGCCACAAGACCACCGAAATTTGCACCAGCAGTAGTGCTCCCATTTACATTTCCAGTGGCATATGACTCTCTAATTATTCCGCCATTTGGTACTCCACCATTATCACCAACAAGTCCTCCAAGCCAAGAACCTGGCCCACTTACATTTCCTTTAGCATAACATTTTGTGATAGTTCCCCAATTAATACCAACGAGCCCAGCTGTAAAGTCGTTTGTTCCACTTACGTTCACTTCTGAATACGAATCTGAGATAGTACATGCTAAGTACGTCCATCCAACAAGGCCACCTACTAATGAATATCCAGCAACAGTACCTTTCGAAAATGTATTTAATATTGTACCCGAATTAGCACATCCCACCAGCCCACCAACATATTGTTGACCTATGTATGATATATTGAGTAGTCCCAAATTCCGAATGTCATAAGATATATATCCAAATAAACCAATGTAATCTAACTTCGGTCTGTTAATATACAAACCACTTATTGTATGATTTAGTCCGTCATACTTGCCCGAAAAATTTGTTGTAGAATTCCCTATTGGAGAAAAGCCCATCGCAACAGTTGCTGTTCCCGCATCATTATCATGGTTTCCTACGTTCCATGTGTTGGTTGCCGTAGCATCAATATCGGCAGTTTGTTCAAAATACTTGCTCCAATCACCAGAATGTTCGCTCAAATAGCGTAAATCAGTGAGGTTCGCTATATGATACGGATCGCCTACTGTTCCCGAACCTCCACTATAAAATATTTGAATTGCAGGACTTTTAGACACATTTTGCTGTGCCATGTTTCTTGTTGGGTTGCAAAGTAAGAGAACAACAACAATTAATAATGGGTAAAAGCTCGTTTTCATAAGATTGAATTTTTAATTGGTTTTTTTATCTGATTTTTAAATAATTTTTCGCATTGAATGTTCTATCATTTTTTCGCTAAAAAAATCAGTGTAAAATTACTTTCAACAAAATAAACAAACTGTTCAATTCGTAAAAAAAATGGCTCAAAAGGTAAATATTTCGTTCATAAAACAAACTTAAATTACTGATTATGTGTATTTTGTAGCGTTAATTATACTCTTCTGTCGCAAAAAATATCATTTAATGTAGCACTAAATATGATTCTTGAAAATTTCAAAAACAATCAAATTGAATTCCAATTATCCATCAAATCACAAACATTTACATAAAAAAACACGGTTTGTTTTGGTATTTTTTTTTGAAAAATCAAGATTTTAAACTATATTCGCACACGGAAAAAAATTAGTACTGCAACAATTAAAAGTCAAAATTGCACTAAATGATAAAAAATATACTTCTTTTGCTCCCAGTTTTCGTGAGTGTGTTTTGGGCAATTACACTTTCAGGAAATTCAGAGCAATCAAGTAAACCACGTTTGTTCCTTTCCAAATTTATGATTTTTCCAGCCTTTATTTTCTTTGGGCACTTTTTGTTTTTCGAACCATATATCCATATTTTTCCTTATTTTGATATTCTGTTTCAGTTTGCTTCGCTCCTTGCATTTCCACTTTATTACATATACTTTAGGCTACTTACTGTAGATGAGCAGTTTTCAATCAAACGTCATTTTCGATATTTGGTTATTCCTTTGGTGGTAGGTATTGTTAATGCCATATTGGTTTTTATAACTCCATTTGCCGAATACAAAACATGGCTATTCGACCGAAATTTTGAAGGAAGCTCACTCGCTTTGCAGTGGTTGAGTATTGTTCGATTTATTATATACATAACCTATTTAACTGGTGTTATATTATCCGTAGTTGGCAGTTCTTTATTGCTTAAAAAATATGGTGATAGAGCAGAACATTTTTACTCCGATGTTCACGATGGTAAATACAATAACTCAAAAAGACTAAATATATCATTTATAATGTTGGGTATAACGGCTTTTGTTATCACGGCTATAGGTAAATATAACTTATCGCTTGTTCAGCCCTTAATTTATGTGGGTTGGCCATTGTTTACATTTGAGTTATATATTATGGGATATATGGGATTGCGACAGAAAGCAATAAATCCTACTTATGATGTGAATATAGAAATTCCTGAAATAAAAGAGGCAATTATCTCCGGTACACAAAAAAAATTGTTTGAAAGAATAATGGTGTTGTTTAACGAAGATAAAATATATTTAAATAGTCAACTGACCATTTTAGATGTAGCAAATACGTTAGGAACTAACAGAACGTACATTTCATACGTTATAAACCAACACTTTAACCAAAACTTTGCTTTTTTCGTAAATAATCTCCGAATAGAACAGTTAAAACGAGAATACATTCTTCATCCAGAATATTCCAACGAAATTCTTGCCGAAATATGTGGTTTCGGCTCCTTGAGTTCCATGAAAAGGGTAGTTTCAATTCATTTAGAGATGTCGATTTCTGAATTGAAAAAGAAAATACATTCAGAAGCTACTAGAAAGTAATCATTTCAAATAATAATTTCAATTGTCGCTTACTATATGCAGTCAAAATGATTCGAACACTAATTCTTTTATCACCAGTATATATTTTACTTTTTTGGTATATATCGCTTCGTAGTAATAAAAAAAACAATTCACAATGCGTTTACATGCTAAATACCTCGTTGTTCCAATTTTGATAGCTACTGTTTATAGTGTTGGTA
>JBMOHZ010000143.1:0-6329 GCA_049317585.1 Paludibacter sp. | reverse complement strand
AGTCAGAATGGGTAAAAATTTCACCCAGCCCAACCTTCCCTGTCCAAATTGCGGTAATTGATAGCTTCGGCTATATGGTTCGACAGTATGTTATCTGCGCCTTCGAGGTCGGCAATAGTTCGAGCTACTTTTATTATACGATCGTAGGCACGAGCCGATAAATTGAGGCGTTGCATTGCATTTTTGAGTAATTCTGATCCAGCTTTATCAATTTGAGCAAATGTGCGCATTTGTTTCGATGACATTTGCGCATTGCAATACACACCTTCAATCTCTTTAAAACGTTCTTCTTGTATATTTCGGGCTTTTATAACTCGTTCACGCACTTTCTCGCTTGGTTCGGCCTCTTTTAGTTCCGACATTTTTTCGAATGGCACAGGCACTATTTCGATATGAATGTCAATGCGGTCGAGCAAGGGGCCTGAAATGCGACTGAGGTACTTTTGCACCACACCACCGCCACATACACATTCGCGATCGGGGTGATTGTAATACCCACATGGACAAGGATTCATAGAGGCGACTAATATGAATGATGAAGGGTATTCAATGGCAAATTTAGCACGTGAAATGCAAATTTTACGGTCTTCGAGTGGCTGACGCAATACTTCGAGCACTGTGCGTTTAAATTCTGGAAGTTCGTCGAGAAAAAGCACACCATTATGAGCCAACGATATTTCGCCTGGCTGTGGAAAAGTACCGCCACCTACCAAAGCCACATCCGAAATAGTATGATGAGGGCTACGAAACGGCCTCTGAGAAATAAGTGACGTATTGCTACCAATATTCCCAGCTACAGAATGAATTTTAGTAGTTTCCAATGCCTCGTGTAGCGTAAGTGGTGGCAAAATAGTTGGTATGCGCTTAGCAAGCATCGATTTACCAGCTCCCGGAGGTCCTATCATTATAATGTTGTGTCCACCTGCTGCAGCTACTTCCATAGCACGTTTCACACTCTCCTGACCTTTTACATCCGAGAAATCAATTTCTGATAAGTTTACATGATTAAAAAACTCTTCGCGGGTATTCACTATGGTAGGTTCGAGCGTTGAAATTTCGTTGAAAAAATCAATTACTTCGGAAATATTTTCCACTCCGTATACATCCAAATTATTGACTACCGCAGCCTCGCGAGCATTTTGCTTGGGTAAAATAAATCCTTTAAAACCTTCCTCGCGAGCTTTTATAGCAATGGGTAAAACACCTTTAATGGGTTGTAGACTGCCATCGAGCGACAATTCACCCATTATCACGTATTTCTCGAGTTCAGTAGATTTTATTTTTTCATCACCAGCAAGCATTCCTATTGCAAGCGCAAGGTCGTAAGCCGAACCCTCTTTACGTATATCTGCCGGAGCCATATTAATTACAATCTGTTTTCGAGGTATTTGATGCCCTACGTATTGCAATGCGGACGCTATTCGCTCATGACTTTCTTTTACTGCATTATCAGGTAATCCCACCAAAAAATACTTAATTCCTTTACTTACATTTACTTCTATTGTAACAATAGTGGCATTAATTCCCTGTACGGCTGCTCCAAATGATTTAACTAACATAAAATATTTCTAAATTCTGGTTTATATATTACTGATAATGGGATACTTGACTAATAAAAAATAAAAAAATCCATATATCTATTATCAAGTATGCAAATTTATTAAAAATTACGGTATTTGCAAACTAAAAAAAATAAAACAGCTACAAGTATTTAATAACAATGGTAAGTTATGATAAACCTTTATGAATGAAAGTTTGTTTACTAATAAAAAACATACGTTATGAATTCAATTTTTGAACCAATTACTAACAAATCTGTAACTATTCCAAATAGAATAGGAATGCCACCCATGTGCCAATATTCTGCTCAAAACGGATTAGCAAACAACTGGCATTTAGTTCATTATGGCAGCAGAGCAACCGGAGGTGTTGGATTAATAATTGTCGAAGCCACAGGCGTTTCGCCCGAAGGCAGAATAACACCTTATGACCTTGGCATTTGGGACGACTCGCACGTGGAGCCTCTTAGCAAAGTCACCCAGTTTATTCATTCTCAAGGTGCTGTAGCAGCCATTCAATTGGCGCATGCTGGTCGGAAAGCCTCACACGACGCCCCAATAAATGGTGGTAAACAACTCGGAACACAAAATGGAGGTTGGGAAACAGTTGCCCCCTCTCCTATCCCATTTGACCCAAACGAGATTAAACCTAAGGCATTGACAACTACAGAAATTGAAAAAGTAATTTTAGATTTTCGCGATGCTGCCAAACGTGCTCTTTCTGCTGGATTTAAAATAATTGAAATACATGCTGCGCATGGCTATTTGGTTCATCAATTTTTATCGCCACTCACCAATGTTCGTACCGACCAATATGGTGGTAGTTTCGAAAATCGAAGTCGCTTACTCATGCAAATAGTGGATGCAGTACAACAAGTATGGCCAGCTGATTTACCATTATTTGTGCGGCTTTCAGCTACTGATTGGAAAGAAAATGGTTGGGATCTAGCCGAAACGGTTCAATTATGCGAAATACTTAAAAACAAGGGTGTTGATTTAATTGATTGTTCTTCGGGAGGTAATATCTTGGATGCCAAAATGGATGTAAAACCATTGTATCAGGTTCCGTTTTCGGAAGCTATCCGAAAAACAGGCATCCACACCGCAACGGTAGGATTAATAACAAACCAAGCGCAAATTGAACAAATTCTCGAAAACGACCAAGCCGACCTTGTACTTTTAGGTCGCGAACTGCTTCGAAATCCATATTTTGTATTGCATTTAAACAAAAAAGACCAGCCACAATGGCCGGTCCAGTATATGAGGGCGAAGTAATAGCGATTTAATCCATTTTCACCAACAGTAATTTATCAATCCTATTTCCATCCATATCAATAATTTCGAAGCTATAGTTGTGTGACTCGAATTTTTCGCCTGTTGTTGGAATATGATTGAGTTTACTTAGCGCAAAACCAGCCACAGTAGAATATTCTGTTTCCGAAAAATCAATCTCAAAACCTTCAATAACGTCGGCCAGAATCTCAACCGGCGCATCGCCATTAATTAATATAGAAGCATCCTCACGTACAAAAATATCAGGCTCACTCTTTTCACCTTCTTGTTGCATTTCGCCCACCAAATTTTCCAAAATATCATACATGGTAATAATTCCCTCAAAACCACCATATTCGTTCACCACAAAACAAACGCGGTTTTCCTTGCGACGCAATTCATTTAACACTTTTTGAGCATCAACCTTTTCGGGTACAATAAATGGTTCCTTTATTAATGCGTTTATATCCAGCGGTTTCTTTTGAATTACAGAGCGGTAATATTCATTTACATACATTACGCCTTTAAAACTGTCGAGCGAATCGTCGCAACAAATAATTTTGCTGTGTTTTGAATTATTTATGAATTTCCGTATTTCTGTCGGACTTTCATTGATATCTAGCCACTCAATATCAGTGCGATGCGTCATAATATGATAAGCCTTTTTATCCGAAAAATAAAAGAGTTTTTCGTGAATTTCATTCTGTTCTTCTTCAATTACACCTTCGTTCGAAGCAGTTTTTATCATTTGACGCAATTCGGCTTCAGTAAGCTGCTCCATCTGTTTTTTTACACCCAAAAGTTTAATTAAAACATTGGTCGACGAGGATAATACCCACACAAACGGAAAAAGCGCTTTACTAAAATAATAAATAATCGGCGCCACTGCTACCGCAATTTGTTCTGGCTTACTGAGTGCTATCGACTTTGGAACCAACTCGCCAATAACTATGGACAAATAGGTAATAACAATTACCGCTACCGACAGTGAAATTTGATAAGCGTAAGGCATCAACATTTCGAATGACATAAAAAACGGCACTAAGTTTTCGGCTATGCTTGCACCTCCATATAAGCCTGTAACGATACTAATAAGTGTGATACCCACCTGTATAGCTGATAAAAAATTCTCTGAACCACCTTGCAAACGCAATGCAATAATAGCACCCTTGCTTCCTTTAGCTTTTAGACCTTCGAGCCGCGATGATTTCGACGACACAACAGCAATTTCGGATAAGGCAAAAAAACCATTGAGCAAAATAAGAATAGTAAGAACTATAAATTCCATTTTTTGATGTTATTTTTTTCGATTGAAAAATTTATCGATGCAAATATACAAACATTCGTTAAAATAAAAAAGTTGCAGGCAAAACACCTGCAACTTTTTTAATATAGATATATTTAATAACTGTTTCGCAATTATGCTTTTGGAGCCTCTTCAGCGTCAGCAACTGGTGCTTCGGCTATAGGTGCAACTTCGGCTTCAACTACTGGAGCTACTTCTGCTACCGGAGCTACAACAACTTCTTCAACTGCAGGAGCAGCTTCAGTTTTCGCTTTTTTTGCAGCTTTAGCAGCTGTTTTAGCAGCAGCTTCTACTAATTGATCTTTCAAATCAGCTAATGACTGAATATCGCCCAATGTAGTTTTTTCAGAAGCGCTTGCGGCTACAGGAGCCGATTCAGCTTTTGCTTTTTTAGGAGCCGATTTTTTAGCAGGCGCTGCAGCAACTGGAGTAGAAACATCTACTTTTTCGCCATTAGCTTCTGCTTTTGCAGCACGTTTCACATCTTCGTGTACACGACTGTGCGATACGATAATGCGTTTTGCATCTTTGTTGAATTCAATTACTTTGAAAGCCAATTTTTCGTCAACTTGAGCTTGTGCACCGTCTTCTTTTACCAAATGTTTTGGAGTTGCAAAACCTTCTACACCGTAAGGCAATGAGATTACTGCACCTTTATCCATCATTTCAACAATGATACCATCGTGAATGCTGTCAACAACAAACATTGTTTCCAA
This sequence comes from Paludibacter sp., assembly GCA_049317585.1. GTDB lineage: Bacteria > Bacteroidota > Bacteroidia > Bacteroidales > Paludibacteraceae > Paludibacter. The sequence continues at coordinate 1,476 of JBMOHZ010000143.1, read as the reverse complement.
TACATCCCATGGGTTTTCTTCCAATTGTTTGTGACCTAAGCTCAAACGACGGTTCGATTTGTCGATTTCCAATACCTGAACATCAATTTCGGCACCAATCTGTGTAAATTCAGATGGGTGTTTTACTTTTTTAGTCCACGATAAGTCAGAGATGTGGATTAATCCATCAACGCCTTCTTCTATTTCAACAAATACACCAAAGTTAGTAAAGTTACGTACTTTAGCTACATGTTTGCTACCTACAGCATAACGCTCTTCGATAGCTTCCCATGGATCTGATTTCAATTGTTTTACACCTAACGACATTTTGCGTTCGTCGCGATCCAAAGTAATGATAACTGTTTCAACCTCTTCGCCTACTTTCAAGAAATCTTGAGCAGAACGTAAGTGTTGTGACCAGCTCATTTCCGAAACGTGAATCAAACCTTCAACACCAGGAGCTATTTCAACAAAAGCACCGTAGTCGGCCATAACCACTACTTTACCTTTCACTTTGTCACCAACTTTAAGTTCAGCACCAAGTGCATCCCATGGGTGAGCATTCAATTGTTTCAAACCAAGAGCGATACGTTTTTTCTCATCATCAAAGTCAAGAATTACAACGTTCAATTTTTGATCCAACGCTACAATTTCTTCTGGATGCGTTACACGACCCCATGAAAGGTCAGTAATGTGGATTAAACCATCTACGCCGCCAAGGTCGATAAATACACCATACGAAGTGATGTTTTTAACGGTACCTTCCAATACCTGACCTTTTTGCAATTTGCTAATAATATCTTTTTTCTGATTTTCAAGTTCAGCTTCGATAAGTGCTTTGTGCGATACAACAACGTTTTTAAATTCGTGGTTAATTTTAATAACTTTGAATTCCATTGTTTTATTTACAAATACATCGTAGTCGCGGATTGGTTTCACATCAATTTGTGAACCTGGAAGGAATGCTTCGATTCCGAATACATCCACAATCATACCACCCTTAGTACGACATTTTACAAAACCTTTTACAATTTCTTGCGACTCAAGAGCAGCATTTACGCGATCCCATGAACGAGTAGCACGAGCTTGTTTGTGCGAAAGGAGCAATTGTCCTTTTTTATCTTCTTGGCTTTCGATATAAACTTCCACTTTGTCGCCAACAGCCAAATCAGGATTATAACGGAATTCGCTCATTGGAACAATACCGTCCGATTTGTAACCTACATTTACAACTACTTCGCGTTTGTTAATCGAAATTACAGTACCTTCAACCACTTCTTTGTCTTTGATAGCATTCAAAGTGTTGTCGTACACATTTTTAAGATCTTCTTTTTGTTGTGCAGTAAGCACATCACCTTTTTCGTAAGCTTCCCAGTCAAAGTCAGCTTCCGGATTCACCGATGCAGGAGCAGCAACAATTACTACTTTAGCAGGCGCTTCTTCAATTACTTCAACCACTTCTTCAGCTACAGGAGCAACCTCTTCGGCAACTTCTTC
>JBMOHZ010000142.1:0-6357 GCA_049317585.1 Paludibacter sp. | reverse complement strand
AATCAGCATTAATTGTATATTGTCTAAGCTCAGTAAAGGGCATTTTTGGTTTAAATATCACAATATTTTCCAATTGTTTCTCCTCAACCATTCTCTTCAAAATATTTATAACGTCACCATTTCCAATTATTAATAAAATTGCATTTTCAATAAATTGCATGGCTTCAATAGCCTCTTCAGCACCTCGTTGTACATTAATGCCTGCACCTTGAAGAATTATAATTCGCTTATCTAAAGGTAAACCAAGATCCTTCCTATTTTTAAAATCCTTATTAGTATATGTAAGAGGTATGTTTCGAACAACTTTTACTGATTTATTAAATCGATTTTGGTACAATGCTGCAATTGAATCATTTACGGTAATAATATTAGAAAGAAATGGAAAAATAATATCCTCCATTAATTTCCATATACGTTGAACGTACGGTCGTTTAACTAATTCAGGGGTTTGTGTAAAATATTCATGAGTATCATAAATAATTGGTTTTCTTTTAATTTTAGCACTAAGAAATGAAGCTGGCAAAGTATCTAAATCATTTGAAAATACTAAATCAAATCTATTAAAAAGTAAAAAAATAAAAAGCCGTATATTAAACTCAGCATAAAAAAGTGGACCTTTATTAAAAATGTGCTTTACTCGGTGAGTTGAATAATCTCTTTTAAGTTCAAAACTATCAGGTAGTAAACGACCATATTCTAAAACTTCATATCCCAAATTGATCAATACAGTACATGATTTATGTACACGCTGATCGGTGTTCAAATCATTTGTAACGCATACAATAACTCTTGGTGTCATTTTTAGAACTGTTCTTGCAAAAGGTTTAATATATCTTTGTAAAGCTTTCTGTGATAAAAATCTGGACGAACTTCAACTGATGTATTATGCCAAAGTAAAACTAAATCGCCATTAAAAGTTGCTACATTTTTAATAAGTTGTTCACAATACTGATATGCATCGTGAGCATTCATGTACATGTATCTCTTATCACTTAAAGTTCCATCCATAATAGTGATAGGATGTAAAAATAGCTTTGTAAGCTTTTTATTATGTGGATTAATAAATTTCACATTTTTACAAGTACCTAACCTAAAACCAGCAACATCAGCATAACCCATGCTAAAATCATGAAAAATATCTGCACTAATAAGCTGTTCGAAATCAGCCGGTTCACGATGATTTAGAAAATGATTTCTATTATACGTTAATTTATTATGTATAGCTTTTTCGAGCTTAGTTTTTTCTTCTTGTACTCTTTCGGGATATACACCACATTCATAACTTGCATGCAATCCAATAGTTACATCCTTTCGTTTGCAATAACGCAATAAATATTTATAATCGGGCAACACTAAATTTGGAAATGGTTTATCTTCTTTGTATTTCATTCCCATTGATCGCACAAAAATGATCGACTCGCATTTATCTTTGCCAATTTTAGCACGCAAATCGTTATTTAATTTGAATAAAAAAGGAAATGTGTACCAAGGATCATCAGATACTCGCCCAAAAAAACTTTTAAGTGCTTTTTGACCTTCTTTTGGTCGTTTAATACCTCTGAGAACACCGCCTAACATACCTCTAATAGTTCTAAAATGAGCTAATTGGTCAAGATCATGCGTGAGATATACTTTATGGATTTTTTTTGGAGGTTCAGGAATTTCAAAACCATTTTCGCGCAAAAGCGTACGAAGCTGTAAACCCCATTCTTCAATAATTGGCCTGTCTATAAAACCTGCTTTGTATGGTAATGATTCTTTGCCGGGAAATCTGCCGTGTACATCTCGCACTTTGGGACGCAACATTTCTTCATAGCGCGAAATTAAAAAATACGTTCCGGCAATAATATCGGCATTTAAAACAATGGTATTTCCAATTATTTCGCTAAAAGCTTCGCCATACAATATGGGTACTTCGTCCCATATTTTTAGCGGAAGTGTTGGAAGCGAAATTTCCTTTCCATAAACATCGTTGTTAAAAAAACCACAGGCCTTAATAACTAAATCATAGTTATCAAACTCTCCAAAATTGTCGGTATATCCAATTTTGATAGCGGTATTTTCTGTTAAGTCAACCCCAATTAAAAACCCAATTATATAATCAATTATTTCTTTCACTTAGTTTTAAATCACTTTAATTTCATTTTACGCTTATGAGCAATAGTCACAACTATGGCTACAATTACTCCTAGCATTAAATCATTATTCGTAAACAATCCAAAATAGGCTGCATCCATTGGTTTACTGTGTGTTACTAATTTTAAAATTAATGCTATAGTGGTAAAAAGTGAGAAAACACCGATACCATAAAGTATTGTTTTTATTGCTGGAGCCATGATTTGAACTTTTGAAAAATTAATTTTTGACTTCAAAGATAATCAAAAAGAAAGCTAGGAGACAATTATTTTTATATTTTTATAAAATCAAATGCGCTAATTTCCCAAAAAAAATGGTTAATCACTGATCAACCATTTTATAAAGCTTTTCTTATCAAAAAAACTCAAGGATTATACACTTCAAGAATAGTTGCATGACTGTGTGGAATAAGACCCACTTCGTTGATACAAGCAGGAATCAGAATAGTATCTCCTTTGTTTACAACTACTTTATCGTCGTCAACTTCAACAATAAAACTACCGTCGAGACACATATATGCCACAAATGAATCGAGAGTTCCGTAATTACGAGTAAGTGGTTGGTCAAATTTTATCATATTGGTCGTAAAATACTCACAATCAACCAATGGAGTAATTTGATTTAAAACAGGCGAATAAACTGTTTTCGGGTTTTTAGAAGCACTAAAGTCAATTACATCGAGTGCTTGTTCTGTATGCAATTCTCGTTCGTTTCCATTATCGTCAACACGTTTATAGTCGTAAATTCGGTACGTTATATCGCTACTTTGTTGAATTTCGGCTACAACCACTCCTTTACCAATGGCATGTACAAGGCCAGCGGGAATAAAAAACACATCACCATTATTAACGGGTACCCGTTGCAAGAGAGTTTCAACCTCTCCATTTTCGAGTGCAGCCACATATTCTTCCTGAGTACAATCTTTTGTGAATCCAATTATTAATTCAGCACCTTTATCGGCATTCAACACCACCCACATTTCGGTTTTTCCAAATGAATTATGACGTTCGGCAGCCACTTCATCACCAGGATGAACTTGAATAGATAAATTTTGGTTTGCATCAATGAGTTTAAACAATAATGGGAACGAAAGACCATAAGTATCATATACTTTATCGCCCACCAAATCGCCCATGTAAATTTCGATTAACTCAGTAAGATTATTACCAGCCAGAAAACCATTCACTACAACCGATTCTTCGTTTTCTATTCCTGATAATTCCCAACTTTCTCCAAGCTTATCTGTTTCGGCTGCTTTGCCAAAAATATTTTCGAGTTTTGTTCCTCCCCAAATTTTATCTTTTAATATTGGGGAAAATTTTAATGGATATAACATTCTCAATTATGAATTATGAATTAATTTTTCTTCCTGGATATACTTCGAGTGCCTTTTGCAACACAATTAAAGCGTGTTTTAAATCTTCTTTATCAAGCACATAAGCTATTCGAACCTCATCCATACCTAAACCTTGTATTGTATAAAAACCAGATGCCGGAGCCATCATTACCGTATGACCTTCGTATTCAAAATCGGACAGAAGCCAAGCGCAAAACTTATCGGCATCGTCAATAGGTAAACGAGCAACTGTATAGAAAGCTCCCATTGGGATTGGTGAATAAACGCCTGGAATACGATTCAGTCCATCAATCAAAAACTTACGACGTTCAACATATTCGTTATAAGTATCGAGCATATATTCTGGTGATGCATCCATTGCAGCTTCAGATGCTATTTGCCCTAATAATGGAGGACTCAAGCGTGCCTGACAAAATTTATTTACGTTTTTACGAACTTCCTTATTTTTAGTTACAATGGCACCAATTCGTACACCAGTCATACTATATCTTTTTGATACTGAATCGATAAGTACAACATTTTCTTCGATACCATCGAGATGGAAAGCTGATATATAGGGTGCTCCTGTATAGCAGAACTCCCTGTAAACTTCGTCGGAAAAAAGGTACAAATCGTATTTTTTAACCAAATCCCGAATTTTATTCATTTCAGCACGTGTATATAAATAACCAGTTGGATTATTTGGATTACAGATTAGAATTCCTTTTGTTTTAGGAGTAATTAATTCTTCAAATTTATCAACATGTGGTAGTGCAAAACCCTCTTCGATAGTTGATACCACAGGCTTTACAATAGCACCTGCAGCAATTGCAAATGCAGTATAATTAGCATAAGCCGGCTCTGGGACAATTATTTCATCGCCTGGATCAAGACAGCTCATAAAAGCAAAATTTACTGCTTCGGAGCCACCTGTAGTGATAATAATATCCTCTTCGGTGACGTCAATATTGAAAGTATGATAATATTTTGCTAATTTCGATTTCAAACTTTTTATACCATCGCTCGGACTGTATTCAAGAACTGTACGATCTATATTTCGAATAGCATCAATAGCTTCCTGAGGAGTTTTTAAATCGGGTTGTCCGATATTTAAATGATACACTTTTATTCCGCGTGCTTTAGCTTTGTCGGATAGTGGCACTAATTTACGAATGGGCGATTCGGGCATTGCCTGACCGCGTAGTGATGTTTGTGGCATTTTTATGGTGTATTTTTCAAATTGAAAAAAAGTAGAAATTATAGTATATAAGTTTATGACAAATTTAACTTACAAACTAGTGTGCAAAAGTAATGAAAATTAACCAAATTATAAAGCATTAGGGCTTATTGTTTGGATATTTTACAGCTAAAATGCTATTAATCATTCATCGCTACCAATTCATATTTACATAAATGCTCATAAACTGATAGAATATACTAAATTTAGACTACCTTTGTAGCATGCAAAAAAACGCTCAACTCACAGCTAACACGCTGAAAAACATGGATATCGAATTGCTAAATGCTATGCAGTTGGCAACACTCGAAGCAAACGATAAAAATCAGGATATTATACTATTATCACCCACCGGTTCAGGCAAAACTTTAGCTTTCTTACTTCCAGTATTAATGAGTTTAGACCCTGAAATTCAAAAGGTTCAAGCACTTATACTTGCACCTTCGCGCGAGCTAGCGCAGCAAATTGAACAAGTTTGGCGCAGTATGGGCACTGGATTCAAAGTAAACACTTGTTTTGGCGGTAGACCATCCAACAAAGAAAAACGCGATTTAACTGTTCCACCAGCATTATTAATTGGTACTCCCGGACGGCTACAGGATCATATTGAACGTGAAAATTTCGAAATAGACGCTATTAAAACCCTGGTGCTTGACGAGTTTGATAAATCGCTCGAAATGGGTTTTACAGTACAAATGGAAAGTATTATTCCACGTTTGGTTGCTGTAAATAAACGCATACTCACTTCGGCAACAGATGTTGTGGCAATTCCTGCATTTACAGACATTAAAAACCCTATAAAATTAGATTTTACCGAAAAAGACAATACTCTTAAAGGCCTTAAAACCTTTACTGTGAAAGGAAAATCGAACGATAAAATGGATTTAGCATTCCAACTGTTGTGTCGTTTAGGTAACGATTCAACGTTGGTGTTTTGTAATCAGCGCGAAACTGTAGAGAAGTTAAGTTCGTACCTTACAACTCGTAAGTTAGCCAATGAGTTTTTTCACGGTAAGTTGGAGCAACCCGACAGGGAACGTGCGCTTTCGAAATTTAGAAATGGAAGTTGTACAGCATTTATATCCACCGATTTAGCTTCACGCGGATTGGATATTCCTGAAATTAAAAACGTTATACATTTTGATATCCCAGTACGTATTGATGAATACATTCACCGAAATGGACGTACTGCTCGCATGGAAAACGAGGGTTCTGCCTATATTTTATTAGGTGAGACCGAAAAATTACCAGCGTTTATCATACCCATTCCTGAAACATTTCTCCTACCTCCTATTGCGTCTGCACCACCAAAACCCGAATGGGCAACTTTGTATATTGGTAAAGGTAAAAAGGACAAACTTAGTAAAATGGATGTAGTTGGTTTTATGTTCAAAAAAGGCCAATTAGCTAAAGAAGAGCTTGGTATGGTCGAAGTGAAAGAATTTTATTCGTTTGTAGCTATAAGAATAAATGCTGTTAATAAAGCACTTGCATTGGTACAAAACGAAAAAATTAAAAACATGAAAACCAAAATTGAACTCGCAGAGTAAGTCTCCTAATTATTAATTGTTAATTACTTGTCAGTTCTAATTTCAGAAAACGGCCTGTCTCACTCGTTTTGTGTGCTGCAACCTCATAAGGTGTGCCA
>JBMOHZ010000141.1:0-6366 GCA_049317585.1 Paludibacter sp. | reverse complement strand
AAACCATGACTTTGCCACAAAGCAATTAATTTATTATACAATCCATTACTTGGTTGATAAGGACGCGATAAATTGGTAATAAATGGTTTACCTTTATAATTTGTATCAAACAACTTGGTGTTATCTACTATTTTGGCGTAATAGTTTGGTATTAAATCTTCAATTTTCTGTCGGTCGGTTAAACAAACAATTTTAAAATCGGGATATAATTTACGGGTAACGTTCGAAATCATGGAATAAATACGATCCACATTTTCAGTCCGAAATGGGATATTGCTTAAAGCATCCGATGCAATAATTGTAAGTGTATTTTCCGCTTCGTTCACTTGCAAGGGCGAAACGCTAATTCGACCTACATTTGCATACTCAGCTGCAAGCTGTGTAAGCGTATCTGCAATGAGTTTTTCGGGATTTTTTTGAGGAAATATTGAAAGTGAACTTAAAACCAGAAAACAACTTAGAATTTTATATTTGAGCATATTAACCAAGAGAATTTAATAAATCAATTTGAATCGAACGCGCCATCTTCCATTTTCAAAATCGTGGCTAATGATTTCGAATTTACCAATTTCCGACGTATTAGTTACATGCTGACCAATACAAGCACAAGCATCGTAATCGCCCACTTTAATTATTCGCAATGTTTGCGAAGCATCATCCGGCAGTTTTGATAGGTCAACAAAAACAGCAGCCTCGCTCCTACTCATAAGTTCCTCTACTATGGGTAAATGCATATCAATTATCTCATTTACTTTAAGCACAATAGCTTCCACTTGTTCGGTGGTAGGTGCTTCAGCAAGCATATAATCGCATTTGCTTTTTTTGCGTTCAATGTGTGCATTTATGGACCTGCCGCAGTTAAACATACGCACCATAGTTTGATTCAGTATATGTTCGGCAGTATGCATATCGCAGGCATACAGCTTCTTAGCTTCATTTAATTGATCTTGCATACGGTTTTTAATTTTCAACAAAGATAAAAAAAATAGTTGTATAATTTATAGGTAAAAAGTGCAGAACAAGGATTTTTTGATTTAGTAAACACTTCAATTAGAAAAATAATGAATATATTTGTACCAATTTTACAAACAAAAAAACATTTATCGTAATCCAGTTTCCCGAGTGCTGAAAAAAGTTGAAAACTATATCGAAAAAAACAATTTACTTTGCTCGGATGCTAAAGTTATTGTGGGTGTGAGCGGTGGTGCCGACTCGGTGGCATTGCTTCACATTTTAAAACAACTCGGATATAGCTGTATTGTAGCGCATTGCAACTTTCATTTAAGGGACGAGGAATCGGACAATGACGAAATTTTTGTACGCGAAATGGCTAATGAACTGCATCTTGCGTTTGAACAAATAGATTTTGACACAATGGAATATGCTCGCAAATGCAAAATTTCGGTCGAAATGGCTGCTCGTGAACTGCGTTACAACTGGTTTGAGCAACTGCGTAAAACTCATAACGCATCGGCAATTGCTGTGGCACACCATGCTGATGATAATGTAGAAACCTTGTTGATGAATTTAACCCGTGGAACAGGACTTAAAGGTATGACTGGTATACCCTTGCAAAATGGATATGTTATTCGCCCACTTTTATGTTGCACCCGTGCCGATATTGTTAATTATCTGATTAAATACAACTTACATCATATAACCGACTCTACAAACGCTCAAAACGATTATACACGTAATAAATTTCGCAATCAAATCATTCCTCTTTTCGAAGAAATTAATCCATCATTCAAACAAACAATTACTGCATTAATTGAGCGATTTGAAGAAATTGAAACCGTTTATAATGAAAAAATGGTTGAAGCCTCATCCATAATTACATCGACCGAAAATAATTACTTTAAAATTGACATTCAAAAATTAAAACGTACAAAATACAGCAAATCATTACTTTACGAGATACTACTCCCCTATTCGTTTCATGCCGATACGGTCGAAAATATCATCAATAATTTGGAAAGCGAGCCAGGAGCCATTTTTTATTCCATTACGCACAAACTTTTACACGATAGAGATTTTTTAATTGTAAGCAAGAATAAAACACCATTACAACAAACTTATAATATTAGCGAATCAGCAACTGAAATTTTTGAACCTATACATTTATATATACGTAAACGAACTTACGATTCAAAAATTTCGAAATCGAATTTTTTTGCGACTCTTGATGCAACCAAAGTTTCGTTTCCGCTAATATTAAGACGTTGGCAAAAAGCCGATAGTTTTGTTCCCTTTGGCATGAAAAACAGTAAAAAGTTAAGCGATTTTTTTATTGACATGAAAATGAATCGTTTTGAGAAAGAAAACACATGGTTATTGTGTTCAGGCATTGATATAGTTTGGGTTGTCGGGCACCGTATTGACAATCGTTTTTGTGTCGATTCAAATACTCAGGATATAATTGAAATTCAATTGATTGATAATCAATAGCCATTCAATTAATAAAATTATTTAATTTATTACGAATAATTTATGCCAAAAAATTGCTAATTCAGAATTTAGTTGTATATTTGCACCGATTTCATTGCTACAAGAGCTTCCTGCTTTTGTTTAAATCAAAAAAAAATCAACAATAATTATACATTCACAAACAAAACGTGATTTCCTTTTCACAAGGAAGGATTCCCTCAAAACGTTTATTTACCTCATTTATGACTAACTACAACATTTTGCAACTCAATGCGAAAGATTTGTCCGCCCTGAAGGACATTGCCATTGAACTCGGATTAAAAGTTTCGAACTCGGCTAAAAAAGAACAATTGATTTACGACATTCTCGATCGTCAGGCCGAAGTTAATGCACAACAAAAGACAAAGGTTGAAAAACCAACTATCGACAAGCAAAAACGCATGCGCGTACAAATTGACAAAAAAGGTGTGGAACCAAAAACCAACCCAACAGTCGAAGTAAAACAGGAAAAGAAGGTGGAACCAATTGTTGAAAAAGCAATTGTAGAAAAGAAGCAAGAAGTTGCTGTAAATGTACCAACTACCGAAAAAGCGGATAAAGCACCTGCAAACAAAGCGAAAGCTAAGTCGAAAAAACCGCTGAAAGCAGTTAAAGAAGTAAAAATTGCTGAAACTGTAGCTGAAGTAGAAGTTCCAGTCGAAGTAACCATTGAAGTACCAGCAGACGTTCCTACTAAAACACAACCAGTTGCAAAACAAGGAGAGAAAAAACTTCGCGATAGAATTATCAAAAAACCAATTTTGGCATCCGAAATTAATGCTTCAGTTGTAACAGTAGAATCAGAAGCTCAACCAACATCTACGGTTACTGAAGTGGTTGAAAGTGTATTGAATACGGAAAATATTAATTCGGAAAACGAATCACCACAACAAGCTCCTCAGCCCGAAGCACATCAAAACAGACACAAGCAACAAGACAATAACCGTCAACGATTTAACCCACATCAACGCAACGAAAAACAGTTCGACTTTGATGGGATACTTGAAGGAACAGGTACTCTTGAAATGATGCAAGATGGTTATGGATTTTTGCGTTCGGCCGATTACAATTATCTTGCTTCGCCCGACGATATTTATGTTTCGCAATCGCAAATTAAACTTTTTGGACTTAAAACAGGCGACACCGTGAATGGTGCCATTCGTCCACCCAAAGAAGGAGAAAAATACTTTCCACTTATTAAAGTTAATAAAATAAATGGCCGTTCGCCCGAATATGTACGCGACCGTGTACCATTTGAACATTTAACTCCATTGTTTCCCGATGTAAAATTTAACCTTACTAGCGGAAAAGGCGATTCGTTATCGACTCGTATGGTTGATTTATTTTCGCCAATCGGAAAAGGACAACGTGGATTAATTGTAGCACAACCAAAAACAGGTAAAACAGTATTATTGAAGGATATAGCAAATGCAATTGCACAAAATCATCCGGAAGTATATATGATAGTATTGCTCATTGACGAACGCCCTGAAGAGGTTACAGATATGGCCCGCAGCGTACGTGCTGAGGTTGTTTCATCTACTTTCGACGAGCCAGCTGAACGCCACGTAAAAGTAGCTAGCATGGTTCACGAAAAAGCGAAACGTATGGTTGAATGTGGACAAGATGTTGTTATTCTACTCGATTCTATTACTCGTTTAGCTCGTGCTTATAATACTGTTTCGCCTGCATCGGGTAAAATCCTTTCGGGTGGTGTGGATGCCAACGCATTACACAAACCAAAACGTTTCTTCGGTGCTGCTCGTAATATCGAAAACGGCGGTAGCTTAACAATTATTGCCACAGCACTTACCGAAACTGGATCGAAAATGGACGAAGTAATTTTCGAAGAATTTAAAGGTACAGGTAATATGGAATTGCAATTGGATCGTAAATTATCGAACAAACGTATTTTCCCTGCTGTGGATATCATGGCTTCAAGTACACGTCGCGACGATTTATTATTAGATCAAGATACACTTAACCGTATGTGGATTATTCGTCGTCATTTAGCCGACATGAATTCTACGGAAGCAATGGAATTTTTGAAAGACAGAATGGAACGTACCGAAAATAACACTGAATTTTTATTAAGCATGAATAGCTAATTAAATTAATAAACATAATAAATTAAAAATGAAACTATTAGAAGGAAAAGTGGCTATTGTAACAGGAGCTGCACGCGGAATTGGTAAAGCCATTGCATTAAAATTAGCATCAGAAGGCGCTAATATTGCATTTACCGATTTAAACATCGACGAAAATGCTTTGAATACCCAAAAAGAATTAGAAGCAATGGGTGTAAAAGCGAAAGGTTATGCTTCGAACGCTGCTAATTTTGACGAAACACATGCAGTTGTCGAAGAAATAGTAAAAGAATTTGGACGTGTAGATGTGCTTGTTAATAATGCAGGTATTACCAAAGATGGTTTAATGATGCGCATGACCGAACAACAATGGGATATGGTAATTAACGTAAACCTAAAATCGGCATTCAACTTTATACATGCCTGTACACCTGTAATGATGAAACAAAGAGCAGGTAGCATTATCAATATGAGTTCGGTAGTTGGTGTTTCGGGTAATGCTGGACAATCAAATTACTCTGCTTCGAAAGCAGGTATGATTGGTTTGGCAAAATCAGTTGCTAAAGAATTCGGTTCACGTGGTATACGTGCTAACGCTATTGCTCCAGGTTTTATCGAAACTGAAATGACTCACGCACTAACCGAAGAACAACGTGCTAAATGGAATGAACTTATTCCATTACGTCGTGGAGGAAAACCTGACGAAGTAGCTTCTGTGACTTTATTCTTAGCTTCCGATTTATCGAGCTATGTAAGTGGACAGGTTATTAATGTTTGCGGTGGAATGAACACCTAATTCTAATTGATAATTAAGAATTAACAATGCATGGTTGCTTATGGCTTCCATGCATTTTTTTATTGGTAAAACTTAAATTATTTCGCCACTTCCAATACAATAAGTGGCATCGGCATCATAAATTACACCAAATTGCCCCGGGGCAATGCCTTGTAATTTGTTTTCGGAAAAAATTCGATATCCTTCGGGGGTCTTAATGATAGTTGCTTTGGAGAATTCTGGTGTATGTCGTATTTTAAAAGTTACCTGACAGGCATCATTTTCCCAAGGATTTTCGGTAATAAAATGAAAATCGCGCATCGAAAATTCCTTACCATATTGTGTTTCAGTATCAAAACCTTTCGAAGCCCAAACAATATTGGCATCAACATCCTTTCGTATTACATACCATGGGCCTCCAGATAGTCCTAATCCTTTGCGTTGGCCTACAGTATGAAACCAATATCCTTTGTGTCGTCCAAGAATTTTACCTGTTTCGAGTTCAACTATTGGCCCTTCTTTTTCACCTAAATATCTTCGAATAAAGTCGTTGTAGTTTACTTTTCCTAAAAAGCAAATTCCTTGACTGTCCACACGTTTTGCACTTGGCAAATTGGCTGAGCGAGCAATATCGCGCACTTCGCTTTTCATCAAATCCCCAATGGGAAACATGAGCTTCGAAACCTGTAAATGGTTTATTTGTGCCAAAAAATCGGTTTGATCTTTTACGGGGTCTTTGGCAGTTCCCAAATAAGTTTTACCATCACGTTCAAAAGTTGTAGCATAATGTCCTGTAGCTGTTTTGTCGAACTCCTTCCCTACCCGCTGCTCGAACACACCAAATTTAATTAGTTTGTTGCACATTACATCCGGGTTGGGCGTAAGTCCTTCACGCACTTTACGAATGGTATAATCCACCACATTATCCCAGTAATCCTTATGTAAATCAATTACTTCGAGTTTGCAACCATAGCGGTGAGCAATAAGTGTTGCCATTTCAATGTCTTCTTCCGAAGTACAATGTAGCAACTCATCGTC
>JBMOHZ010000140.1:0-6373 GCA_049317585.1 Paludibacter sp. | reverse complement strand
TACGAAAACAAAGTTCGAGTTTAAAATAAAATCGTTGGACGAGTATTCAACCCTGAAAATTATTCCCGCCACTTTCGATTCGTTGCTTGTATTCCAATTGCTCGACGATAAAGACAAATTGCTGACGGTCAAAAAAGCCGCCGCTAAAGGTACTAAATTTGAATTTTTAAGGCCAGGAACTTATTATTTAAGGGCATATATGGATATAAATCGGAATGGTAAATGGGATACAGGCGATATTTCGGCACGTAGACAGCCCGAAGATATGTTTTATTATTCCAAAAAATTGACATTGCGTGCCAATTGGGAATTTGAAGAAACATGGGATGTGAAAGCAATACCGCTTTTGGAGCAAAAACCTGCAGAACTTAAAAAAGACGGTTCGAAGAAATAGGGAAAGTAATGATAAATGGTAAATGATAAAATAGTAATATCAAAATAATGGAATATAATTTTAGAGAAATTGAGCAGAAATGGCAAAGTGAGTGGAAGATAAACGAAACTTACAAAACCGAAATTAACACGTCGAAACCCAAATTTTATGTATTGGATATGTTTCCTTATCCTTCGGGAGCGGGTTTGCACGTAGGGCATCCACTTGGATACATAGCATCCGATATTTATAGCCGATACAAACGCCTGAAAGGCTTTAATGTATTGCATCCCATGGGTTACGACGCTTACGGGCTGCCTGCCGAACAATACGCCATACAAACGGGTCAGCACCCTGCTGTAACCACCAAAATAAACATTGCCCGCTACCGAGAACAGTTGGAGAAAATTGGTTTTTGTTACGATTGGGATCGCGAAATTCGCACTTGTGAACCCGATTATTACCACTGGACACAATGGGCTTTTATCCAAATGTTCAACCATTATTTCGACACCAAACTTCAGAAAGCACAATCCATCGAATTGCTTGTGAAAATGTTCAAAACATCTGGCACTGAAGGTATTTCGACTACTTGTACCGAGGATTTAAGCTTTACAGCACATGAATGGAATTCGAAATCGGAAAAAGAACAACAAGAAATATTGCTGAATTATCGTATTGCTTACCTGGCCGATTTAAAAGTAAATTGGTGTCCTGAACTTGGTACCGTGTTAGCTAACGACGAAGTGAGCGAAGGCGTTTCGGTGCGTGGCGGACATCCGGTGGAGCAACGCGTTATGCGTCAGTGGAGTTTACGTGTTTCGGCTTATGCGCAGCGATTACTCGATGGCTTACAAACGGTTGATTGGACCGATTCACTCAAAGAAACTCAAAAAAACTGGATAGGTCGCTCTGAAGGGGCAGAAATGAAATTTAACCTCTCCCATGGAGAGGGTCAGGGAGAGGTCTTGACTGTATTTACAACCCGTGCCGATACTATTTACGGTGTTACATTTATGGTGTTAGCTCCTGAAAGCGATTATGTAAAAGCCTGTACCACTGCCGAACAAGCAGCCGATGTTGAAGCATATATTGCAGCTACAAAGAAACGTACTGAGCGTGAACGCATAGCCGACCGACGAGTAACAGGTGTTTTTTCAGGCTCGTATGCCATCAATCCGGTGAGTGGAACTGCAATTCCTATTTGGATTTCGGACTATGTTTTAGCTGGTTATGGAACTGGCGCTATTATGGCTGTGCCTGCCCACGATAGTCGCGATTATGCATTTGCAAAACATTTTGGATTAGATATTATTCCGTTAATTGAAGGATGCGATGTAAGCGAACAGAGTCTGGATGCCAAAGAAGGCATTATGATGAACTCTGGATTCCTGAACGGACTTACCGTGAAAGAAGCCATTGCGGCAGCTAAAAAATACATTGCTGAAAATGGAATTGGACGTGTAAAAGTAAACTACCGTTTGCGCGATGCCATTTTCAGTCGTCAGCGATATTGGGGTGAACCATTTCCGGTTTATTACAAAGAAGGTTTGCCTTATATGCTCGACGAAAGTAGACTGCCGCTCGAATTGCCCGAAGTGGATAAATTTTTACCAACCGAAAAAGGCGAACCACCATTGGGGAGAGCAAAGAATTGGGAATACCTCCCCTCAACCCCCTCCAAAGGAGGGGGAGTGAGCTCTGGTTTAAACTCACAGAACCTTGGAGATGCAGAATCTCCCTCCCCTTCGGGGAGGGTCGGGGTGGGGTATCCGTTGGAACTAAATACCATGCCTGGTTTTGCTGGTTCATCGGCCTATTACCTGCGCTATATGGATCCTAAAAACGATAAAGCATTGGTAAGCCCCGAAGCAAATGGCTACTGGCGCAATGTAGATTTGTACATTGGTGGAACTGAGCATGCTACAGGTCACCTCATTTACAGTCGTTTCTGGAATAAATTCTTATTCGACCTTGGTATTGTTTGCGAAGAAGAGCCTTTCAAAAAACTGATTAATCAGGGAATGATTCAGGGGAGAAGTAACTTTGTGTATCGCATAAAAGATACAAATACCTTTGTGTCGTTAAACCTTAAAAACCAATACGAAACTACTCCGATACATTGCGACGTAAATATAATTTCGAACGACATACTCGATATTGATAAATTTAAAGCATGGCGTCCTGAATTTGGTGATGCTGAGTTTATACTGGAAGATGGTAAATATATTTGCGGTTGGGCTGTTGAGAAAATGTCAAAATCGATGTATAATGTCGTAAATCCCGACGATATAGTAGAGAAATACGGTGCTGACACCCTTCGTTTGTACGAAATGTTCCTCGGGCCTTTGGAGCAATCCAAACCTTGGGATACCAATGGAATTGACGGCGTACACCGCTTTTTGAAAAAGCTGTGGAGTTTGTTTTACAAAGAAGATAATTTGCTCATAAACAACGATGCAGCAAGTGCCGAAGAACTTAAAAGCTTGCATAAAACCATTAAGAAAATTACCTTCGATATCGAGAATTTCTCGTTCAACACTTCCGTTTCGGCATTTATGATTTGTGTAAACGAATTGTTCACGTTGAAATGTAACAAAAAAGCGATACTCGAACCTTTGGTAATATTGTTAACGCCCTTTGCACCACATATTGCCGAAGAATTGTATCATGTTTTGGGTAACGAAAGTACGGTTTGTGATGCGGAATTTCCTGTATGCAACGAAGCTTATTTGGTTGAAAGTTCTGTGAAATATCCAATTTCGTTTAACGGTAAAGTGCGTTTTATGTTGGAATTACCAGCCGATATGCCCAAAGAAGAAGTAGAAAAAATAGCAATGACTAACGAGCAAACAATCAAACAATTAGCTGGCACTACTCCCAAAAAAGTGATAGTTGTTCCCGGTAAAATTGTGAATATTGTTTGTTAGAATAATATCTTATTTTTGACTAAAGAATTGCAATAACTGAAGTAAGGACTGCAAATTAAATACGAATAAAAATAACGTATTTTCAATAGTATTCAATGCCGATATACTCAAAAATAATTGTTTATTATTTCTCAGGCACTGGCAACTCAACCAATGTTGCACGATGGGTAGCTGAGATTGCACAGAGCAAAAACATGCAGGTTGAGCTTATTAATATTGCACATGTCAATCGTTTACATATTGCTACGCCACCCACAGATGCTCTGATTGCTTTTTGCTCACCAGTGCACGGTTTCAACTACCCGCCTGTTATGCAGGCCTTTATTAGCCGGTTTCCGAAAGGTAAAAACAACGTTTTACTGATGAATACACGTGCCGGAATGCTTATTGGTAAATGGATAACACCTGGTGTGTCGGGAATTACATTTTATTTTTCGACTTTGATACTTTGGTTGAAAGGTTATAAAATCAACGCCCTGTTTCCTGTAGATATGCCTTCGAATTGGATTTCGGTGCATCCGGGATTGAACGAACGTACCGTAAAATATCTGCACGAACGCAACAAAGAACTTGTTGCAAAATTTGCAACTAAAGTAATTGAAGGTGGAAAGGATTTTCGCTCCTTGCGCGAGATTATTCAGGATGTACTTATAAGTCCCATTTCGTTAGCTTACAATTTTGCCGGACGATTTTTTTTAGCCAAAACCTACTATGCTTCTTCTGCTTGCAACAATTGTGGTCTTTGTATAAATCAATGTCCGGTTAAAGCCATTAAAATGGTCGATAACCGTCCGTTCTGGACTTACAACTGCGAGAGTTGCATGCACTGCATGAGTTACTGTCCGCATCGGGCTATCGAAACAGCACACGGATCAATTGTGGTTTTTATGATTTTATTCTCTACCATCGTTTGGAGCGCAATCGAAATCACTTTTGGAAAAACGCTTCATCTCGACAATTGGTTTGTGAATTTTGTAGTTCAATCTGCTTTAATGATTGGTTTGCTAGCAATTTGGTATCGTATTTTACATTTTTTACTGCGTTACAAATGGTTCAATAAATTGATAACATTCACTTCGCTAACGTTTTATAAGTTTTGGGGACGAAGGTATAAGGCGATACAGCAGAACAATATAAAAAATTAGATATTAGTTTTTCGAAATATTTCAAAAGAAGCTGTATCAAAAGTAGAGGGAATGCAAATACCGCAGAAAACTCTTTTGAAACAGCTCTTTTTTTTCAAAAACCTCCCTACAGATCAAACCCAATATCGCTGCGGAAGTATTTACCTTGATAATTGATAATTTCGGCATTTTTAAATGATTGCGCCAATGCTTCTTCTTTGGTGTTCCCATACGAGCTTACAGCTATTACACGGCCACCCTTGGTCACAATAGAGCCATTTTTGCTGGCTGTGCCGGCATGAAACACAATGCTGTTCTCAGTATCATTTAATCCTGATATTTCTTTTCCTTTTTCGTAATCCTCAGGATATCCTCCCGAAACGAGCATAACGGTAACTGCTGAGCGCTGGTCGAATTCAACAGTGCGTTCGTTCAGGTTCTTTTGGGCTACACCTTCGAGCAAATCCACTAAATCCGATTTCAAACGTAACATAACCACTTCGGTTTCGGGGTCACCCATGCGCGCATTGTATTCGATGGTGAGTGGTTCGCCATTTACTTTAATTAGTCCAAAGAAAATAAATCCGGTGTAATTGATACCTTCGGAATATAAACCTTCCACCGTAGGGCGTATAATGCGATCTTCTACTTTTTGCATAAATTCGGCATTGGCAAATGGAACAGGCGAAACAGCACCCATGCCACCAGTATTGAGGCCTTTGTCTCCTTCGCCAATACGTTTGTAGTCTTTGGCTTCGGGCAGTATTTGGTAGTTTTTGCCATCGGTAATTACAAAAACAGAACATTCAATGCCATCCAGAAATTCTTCGATAACCACCGTTTTGCTGGCTGCTCCAAATTTTCCATCGAGCATGGCTTTCAGTTCCGATATGGTTTCGTTTAAATCATTCAATATAAGAACTCCTTTTCCGGCAGCCAGTCCATCGGCTTTGAGCACATAAGGCGCTTTTAAGGATTTTAAAAATGCGACTCCTTCGTCAATATTGTGGGCTGTTACGCTCAGGTATCCTGCTGTAGGTATGTTGTGGCGGAACATAAACTGCTTCGAAAAGTCCTTACTTCCTTCGAGTTGTGCGCCCACTTTATCGGGACCAACAACCGGAATATGACAAACTTCGGTATCTTCAGCAAAAAAATTAACAACACCTTTTACCAATGGATCTTCAGGGCCAACAAGTATTAAATCGATATGGTGAGCAATAGCAGCTGCTTTGAGCGCGGGGAAATTATCGGCAGCAATATCCAGGTTAGTACCCACTTGTGCTGTGCCAGGGTTTCCGGGTGCAATAAAAAGTTTTGTAAGTTTCGGGCTTTGTGCTATTTTCCAGGCTAGTGCATGCTCGCGACCTCCCGAGCCAAGTAGAAGAATGTTCATATCAACTGCAGTTTTTAAAATTTACTGCAAAAGTACTCAAAATGTATCAATATGCCAATATGATGATTTGGTGATCCCGACATATCGGGATGTTCGCTTTGCTACCATGTGCTTAAAGAGGGAAATGGTGATGTGATGAGGTAGTGTTATAAAATGCGAATGGTAGCTTAGTCTCACGACTATCTACCAATCTTTTGTTAACCTTAAATCTAATACTATGAAAAAATCACGATGCAAAGATACAGCAGATTTTTATACCATGCAATAGTTTTGCAAAAATAAATCACAAAAAAGCTGTTTTATAACATGTTTTAATGGTTTGAATAGTTAAATTCGTAGTTTATGTAGTAAAATAGCTGGATTTTAACAATATTTTTTGGGAAGAGAGTTGAGAAAGACAACCGACGACGGACAACTGATGTGCAAATATGAAAATATGCCAATGTGCCAATAAGAAAACAAGAAATAATAACGGCGTACCTGCCTGCCGCAGGCAGGGCTAATAACGCAAAGCTAATAACGTGCAACGCACCTAATAACGGCGCAGCCC
>JBMOHZ010000139.1:0-6377 GCA_049317585.1 Paludibacter sp. | reverse complement strand
GCTCATAATATTATTTACTATTTATATATTTACCATTTACAATTTAAAAAACAAAAACTTTACAAACCTTACAAACTTTTTGAACTTTATAAACTAAATTACCCTCTCTTTGCCCGTTCCCAGTTTACACTTTGCGATTTTTTTATGTAGCGTCCAAAGCCCATAAACACAGCGTAATTCATTATGTAAAAATAATATGGAACAAAGAAAACTTTCACCTTTAGCTTTTTATCTTCTAAAATATAACCAATATAGGCTGAAAGATAAAACAAAATTTGCAATCCCAATATTATTAAAAAGAAAGTACTGAATGGCGCTAAAGCAATATTAGTGAATAAAAATAACACCAATGCTACGGGTGTAATTGTCCAGCGTAAAACGCGATGTGAGATATACTGAAACGATAACAACCCGTATTTGAATATGTTAAGCAAAGGGTATAATCGAACTACCGACTGTATGCCTCCTGCTGCAATGCGTATTTTGCGTTTCAACTCCTCCTTTACGTTGGCCGATGCAGTTTCGATAGCATAAGCTTCGGGGTCATAGTCAATTTTAAAACCTTGCATGGCAACACGCAGCGAAATAATAAAATCGTCGAGTAGCGTATCTGGTTCTACTTCGTTGAACAGTTCGGTACGTATGGCAAACAACTCACCAGCTGCGCCAACTGCAGAGTAAAGCTCTGCATCCCAACGTTTAAGCGTCGATTCATATTTCCAATAAAGTCCTTCGCCTGCTGCAGAAGCTGCTTCGGAATCGTCGTTGAAAATTCGTTTTTCGCCCGATACGCAACCAGTTTTGGGATTGCTAAACATTTCGGCTATCTTCCGAATCGACTCTTTACCTAGCAAAGTATTAGCGTCCGAAAATATAACAATCGGTGTTTTTACAAATTTTACAGCCCTATTCATAGCTGCTATTTTACCGGCTCTCTCAGGCTTGTGAAGTACTACAATATCGGGATATGCCGCCAAAAGTTCTGGAGTTCGGTCGTTTGAACCATCGGTGCACCACATTTGATGCAGCTTTTGCTGAGGATAGTTTAAAGAACGTGTATTCTCCACTTTTTTGGCTACAAAGTCTTCTTCGTTGTAAGCTGCAATTAGCAATGTTACATCAGGAAGCTCATCGTCGGTCAAAAATACTTCTTTTTTCTTTTTAAACAATCGCTTTAATCGTAAAAGTACAAAAAGAACAATTCCATACCCTAAATAGGTATAAAAAACGATACCAAGCAGTATCCAAAAGGTAATTTCTAATGTTTTCATGATATTGATGTGATGATGTGATAATGTGTTGATGAATATCCTGACTTTATAACTTTACAAACCTTACAAACTTTATAACTTTACAAACTAATTTCAAACATGTTCCGTCGTTATTTCATTTGCTTTTTTGCGTGGTGATGCTGCCATTTTAAAGTTTTCGGGTGGATAACCACATGAAATTACTAACAAAACAACTTCATTTTCGGGTATTTTCAGTAGTTTGCGCATTATTAAATCCTTATCCGACGATACGCTCCAGTTTAATGAACATGCTGCTATTTTGTTGAAATGTAATGCATTAAGTAGTGTCATAGCAAACATACCACCATTTAAATGATTTTCGAACCGTTCATGTATATCTTTGGTGGTTGAAATGACCGACGAAAGTACTATCAACGTTTCGGCTAAATGTCCGAATCCACGATTACCGTTTTGAACATCGAGTATAGCTTGTTTTGTAGCTACCGATTTTACAATATGTACACGCGTAGGCTGGCGGTTGCAAAACGAAGGTGACTTTTGAGCCAAATCAATACAATGATACAATAATTCGATTGGAATTTCTTTGCTGGTGTAATTTCTTACCGAAAAGCGTGAGCGGCAAAATTCGTCGAATGGCGCATTTACGTTTTTAAAATACTCCATTTCCGAAATGTCAATTTGCTCCAATCCTTTTACTTTGTCAAATCGATTAACTATACGATTTAGCCTTTCAACCACATCATCATCCAATTGATATCCAATTTCTTTATGTAGTTTATTATATTCTTTCAGCACTGTTACCGATTGTACAAACTCCATTTCGTCTTGTGCTAAATTCATACGTTCGTACCTCAATACTACATTACAAAGGTCGATAATTACTTTTTTACCAAACCCAGGACGCGGTACGGGCATGGTAAGTCCTTTTTCAACAATATGATAAAGAAGAGTCAAATCTCGTTTCACTTTTTCAGCTGCTCCTACATTATAAACTTTATCATAAACTCTACGGCGTAAATCGTAGTCGGCGGCTCGGCGAGCAGTGCCGAGATGATAAAAATAGAGCAAACGTTTTGGCAATAAGCTCTTAATCTTATATTTAATGCTTTCTAACATAGGTTTCTCGATTACTTTAGATTTATATATTCATTTATTTGTGAATTTCCCAATCATCTTTTTTATTGGATTCGATATTAGCTCTTTTTCGTATTTATTTAAGCCTATAAACCACATTGAAACACTGAAAATAAGTATGAACACAGTAGCGTATAATATGAAATTTGGAACATAATTTAAATTGATATAATACATAAAAAGGTATCCTGCAATAGCTGGTATTAATAAAGCAGGTAATAACAAAGCTATTTGTTTGCTAAAATAACGTATATCCAACCCCACTTTTGTATGATAATACCAATTCATGATAAGTATATTTCCAATTGTTAAGGCTATACTTGTACCTATTGCTGCTCCAATACCACCATATATTTTGGTTAAAGGAATGGAAATGAGAATATTGCCCAAAGCTATAAAAAGGTATACCCATGAGCGGAACTTATGCTGGTTTTTAGCACGTTGAATCTCTATACCCAGGTTTTGAATAAGTGGAATGGTAACTGGTATCATTAGAATTAGAGCCATATAATACGAGCGACTGTAATTTACTCCAGCCCATAAGCTAATAAAAGGCATGCCAAAAAATATCAATAATTCTATTACAAGTACCAATACAATAAACTGCAATCGGCCTAAGCGGGCAAATAATTCCGTAAGTTCCCAATTGCTACATTTACGTGCTACCATTTGGTTTACTCGTGGGATATAGACATTGGATATGGCGGTCGAAAACGTTAAGTAATAGGTATTTAGCTGTGCTGCAATACTATAAACAGCCACTTCAACGGTACCTCTGAACCAACCAATAATAAACCGATCCACATTCCAATTTATTTGATTTACCAATAAATTCATAAAAATAAACGATGAGAATATAAAGAGTTCTTTGAGCAGTTTTAAATCAAATTTTTTGAATATAAATTGCAAATTTGCTTTTCGGAAGCAAAACCACACATTTATTATTTCAATAATTAAACCAAGCAGAGTAACAACAATTGCCATCCCAACCGACCCGTATCCCATCATTAAAACAGGAATCATAACAAGTGGACTTGCTATAGTTTTTACAAGTAATAGCACTTTCTGAAAAACAAACTTTTCGATGGCACTAATATACGAATTGAATACAATGGCCGGAAATGTAATGGCAGTGTTAATAACCATAATAATCATCAAAACTTTCGCTTTCGATAATTCATACACTGTTAGTTTATTTCCAAAAATAATGTCAGAGTTTACAGCTAAAACTAATCCTGCCGCCACAGCTACTAAGCCTAATGCCGAAAATATTAACAAAAACATGCCATTGAGCGAAGCAAGGCCTTCTTTGTCATTGTTGGTTTTGTAAACCGAAAAATACTTAATATAAGCACTGCCAAATCCAAAATTAAATAATCCAAGATATGCAATAACCGACCCCACCAAACTATACAATCCATACTCACTTTGCCCCAAAAGTCGTAGCATAATAGGAGTGTAAAGTATTGATATGACACTTCCTAGCCCAATAAGGATATAGGATAGTAGTGCACCTGTTTTAAGTTGATTAATTGCCATTTTTTGTTGTACTTCGTACGTTTTTCTGGCTACGCCGTTATTTGCTTCGCGATAATAGGGCTTCGCCTTAATTAATTGATGTTTTATCGTCATTTTGACCTTAGACCTTAGACTCCAAAGCCATTGTCAAATAATCATATACCTTTTTACGTTCCATTTCCATTATGGCCGGAACGTGTTTAAAATCAATAGTATAATATTTCCCTGATTTCTCAAGTAAATGTTGTTTTCGGTCTTCAAATCGGAATTTTCCAAGCAATGTGTCTATGCGTGAGCCCATCGGAGCACTTTTACCTTCGCGGTCGAAAACAACAAACGGACTCTCAAAATGCATCGAAAAAATAATACAATGAAACGAATCGGTACAAACCAACGTTGCTGAACGAATATAATCTAAAAACTCGGCAGGGTCAGCTGCATAACGTTCGGTATCACGTAAACTATTCATCATGACCAATTCCAATTGATTGTCATCCGCCATTTTTCGAAGCATTTTTAATCTTTTTGTCGAAACTTCACCAATAAAATAGGTCAATAAATATTTATTAGTTGGCTTATTTTTAGCAGGTGTTGCAATTTTCGACCAATCTTCGCTTTTTAAAACCAAAGTAGGGTCGACCAATACTTCGGCTTTACGGCCTGTAAGCGTTTTAATTATTTCAGCACCCTTATCTTCGCGTACTGATAAATAAGCCATATCATTTAAATATTGTTTGTATTTTTCGGTGTAAATTTCGGGAATTGCCGATACACCAATACTTGGTGCTAGTGCAATTCGTTTTTCGGGCGAAACGTAGGATAAAAAATCGAGCGATGAACCGTAACGTATGTTGGGATTCCAAATTTGATCGCTACCAACTACACAAAAATCATATCGTAGGTTTAAATTTTCAGGAATATTCATTAAAGTCAATACATAATCACTTTCAGTTATGTATTTGTCCGAAAAGGCTTTGAATGACAGCGCTTTCGCTTGCTGACAGGCTTGATATAAAGCGAGTTTTTTTCGTTCAACAATTTTTTGCCACGTTTTTTTTATCAATGTAAATGGCGAGAGTTTCACAGCATTCTCTATGCGTTTTAACATAAATGAGAGTCCTGCTTCAATAGGCTTAGTTGGGTAATTTACAATACTTTCTACTTCAAAACCAAGCGATTTCAAAATTTCCTGACCTGCGTAATTCTGTAGGCGATTGCCATAATTTACGTAATCGGTTATAGTATGTAAGCCAATTCGTTTCATTTTGCTATTTTTTTATATAATTCCAAATACCTTTCAGCCATTGCTCGCCACGAGAATTTTTTGGCTCGAGCCATACCTTTTTTACACAAATCGGTTTTATAGGCTTCGTCGGATAAAATTCGTTCTATGGCAGCTACTATTTCGTCAGGTTTTGTTGGGTCAACTATGGCAGCTGCATCACCAGCTATTTCGGGCATCGACGATGTGTTTGATGTAATAACAGGCACGCCACAAGCCATTCCTTCGAGTATTGGAATACCAAAGCTCTCGCGCAACGAAGGATATAGAAACACTTTACATTGATTTATAATTGCTGGCATTTCGGTATTGGGCACATAGCCTGTCATAACTATGTCTTTGCGAATTTCGGGATGGCCAATATTATTCAACACCTGCATTAAGGCCGATTCGTCATAATCGAGCATTACCAATTTGTATTTAATTTCGCTGGTACCATTAAATTCAGCAAAGGCTTTCAGCACATTTGGTGTGTTTTTTTTAGGGTCAGTATTTCCTAAAAAGAACATAAAATGATCAGGTAAATTGTATTTTATTTTTGCTAACTTAAGTACATCTTCGTCAGTTATTTTTTTAAAATGTTCGCCTACACCATTATATACTGCTACAAGTTTGTCGCCCAATCCCATGAATTGTCGCATACGATTACACTCAAATTCCGATACGGTAGTTATTATCTTACTTTTTCGGGCAACAATAGGAACCACCAAACGACGATACATATTGCCAAATTTCTGATACAATGTACCACCTTTCTTGAAAATACTTATACTTTCGAGGTAAATAATATCGTGTATAATGGTGATTAGTGGTACTTTGCAAAAAATTGGAGCAGTGTTACTTGTACAATGCAATACATCGCAACCGTATTGAGCAGCCGCGCGTGGCAATGCTATTTGTTCCCAAGTCGGGTAGGGGCCACCTCCAAGTTCTACAATCTTAAAGTTGGGAGCTGCTGGAATGCAAGTATGGTCTTCATCTGGCTTCACAAATATAATATATTCGTTAGTAGAGTCGATGAGCTGTAAGTTTTTTATCAACTCCAATGCCACCATGTCCATACCATGTTTTTTTTTGCGGTAAAGCCGTTGTCCTTCAATGCCTATTTTCATAATATTGATGTGATGATGTGATAATATTATGTTGAGTTAGTCTGATAATTTGATTAACTCTTATTTTATGAACCTTAT
>JBMOHZ010000138.1:0-6381 GCA_049317585.1 Paludibacter sp. | reverse complement strand
ATAACACATTACCAACGCTTGCTCGATTATATTGTGCCCGACTTTGTACATGTGTTGTACGATGGACGCATTGTGAAATCAGGTGACAAAACACTGGCACTCGAACTCGAAGAAAAAGGCTACGATTGGATTAAACAAGAAGTAGAAAATTCAAAACAATAACCACAATAGGCACAATAGAATATATATAAATCAGTTTTTGAAATACCGAAAGGTATTTTACTAATGTGTACTTGTTATTAAAATTATATTTTTATCTAATGTGCCTAATGTGGTTTAAATTATCTGTCTTTAGTGGTTAAATGAAAATGGAAAAACAATATATCGACTTATATAAATCGCATCACAAAACTATAAAACATCATTCTACAGAAGTGATGAATGTGGGGCGTGATGCTTCGTTTGCTCAGTTCGAAGCTTTGGGCTTCCCAACTACGCTACTCGAAAACTACAAATATACCGACCTTACCGAAGCGCTTTCGGCTGATTATGGACTGAATATAGCCCGTTTGAAAATGCCTGTAAATCCATACGAAGTTTTTACGTGTGATGTACCAGGAATACATTCGTATCTCTACTTTGTGGTGAACGACGGTTTTTATCCTGTAAATGACAAACGAAATGATGCGCTCCCTCAAGGTGTTATTATTGGAAGTTTGAGCGAAGTGTCAAAGTCGCATCCCGAATTGGTTTCGGCTTATTTTGCCAAATTAAGTTCGCAAAAAAACGATGCACTTGTGGCTTTTAATGGTGCATTTGCGCAGGATGGATTTTTTATGTACGTACCCAAAAATGTACAGTTGGATAGGCCAGTGCAATTGGTAAATATTATGCGTTCGGATGTTGACTTTATGGCTAATAGTCATAATTTGATTATTTTGGAAGAAGGTGCGAAAGCGCAATTGCTTGTGTGTGATCACACCATCGACGATGTACGCTTTGTAACCAATCGTGTTACCGAAGTTTTTGTAGCTGAGCATGCTAGTTATGAGCATTATAAGCTTGAAAATACGCATATTAAAACTACCAACTTAGCCACATTGCTTATCGACCAAAAAAACTCGTCGAATGTGTTGGCAAATATCATTACATTGCATAATGGTTTGACGCGCAACACCATAGAAATAGATGTAAACGGCGAACATTGCGAAACAACACTTGCCGGAATGGTAATTGGTGATAAAAAACAACAGGTAGATAATTTTACGTCGATTATTCACAGCAAACCAAATTGTAACAGTAGGGAATTATTTAAATATGTACTCGACGATACTGCTAAAGGAGCTTTCACAGGCAAATTATATGTGGCGCGCGATGCACAAAAAACAGCAGCGTTCCAAACTAATAAAAATATTTTACTGAACCGCACAGCTAAAATGCGTACCAAGCCACAGTTGGAAATTTATGCCGACGATGTAAAATGTTCGCATGGCGCCACAATAGGTCAGTTGGACGAGTCAGCACTTTTCTACATGCGTCAGCGTGGAATTCCTGAGAAAGAAGCCA
This sequence comes from Paludibacter sp., assembly GCA_049317585.1. Lineage (GTDB taxonomy): Bacteria > Bacteroidota > Bacteroidia > Bacteroidales > Paludibacteraceae > Paludibacter. The sequence continues at coordinate 4,875 of JBMOHZ010000138.1, read as the reverse complement.
AACTATTGTTGATGTTTGCTTTTACGGCCGATGTAATTGACAATATCAAAATTGAAGCCTTGCAGGACCGCATTAAAATGCTTGTTGAAAAGCGTTTACGCGGCGAACTTTCCAAGTGCGAAGGTTGTGTTATTTGCCAATAACAATTTTCTGGGTTTTAGAAGTACCATTTCCGGATACTTGTAAAATATACATTCCACTAGCAAATCCTGCTGTAGAAATACTGGCTTGTTTGTTCGAAATGGTACTTTTATGAAGTAGCATACCCGAAAGCGAATACAAGGCAATTGTCAGGTTGTCAGCATTCTGTGTATTTATAATCAACAGTTTAGCTGCATTGTTTTGAAACACATGTATGTCTTTATCCGTTTGTTTTATTACATCAAGCATGGCAGGTAAAAAAGCACAGGCAGTTTGAAAATTTGGTATTCCATATCCCAACCTATCGGTAGGTGTAGTGTACAAATTGGCGCTTTGCTTGGCCGATTGTATCAAACTTTGAATTGTGAAATTATTAAAGTTAGCTTTGGCATATTGCAAAAAACAGGCAAACATACCAGCCATAATGGGCGAAGCATATGATGTGCCATTTCCACTTGACAATCCTCCCGAAGTGTTGATATAAGCTGTAGAAGTTCCCATAGCGCTCAAATCTGGTTTTATTCTATTGTCGGCAGTTGGACCATAAGACGTGAATACACTGGGAATTCCTGTTGATTCAGCGGCTCCAACTGTTACAATATCAGCCGCATCAGCAGGTACACCTATATAATGCCATGTTTTATTTCCGTCGTTACCCGCACTATTGCAAACTATAATTCCTTTTTTCGCTGCCAATGTTGCTGCTCTGCTTGCGCGCGAAAAAGTGCCATTCATGTTAGCATAAGTATAGTTTAGCACCGGATCGTCGAAAGTGGTATATCCCAGCGACGAATTCACAACATCAACTCCCACACTATCAGCAAATTCGATACCTGACACCCAGAAATCTGTTTCACTAACATACTCTGTTGGTGCATATTCGGTACGGATTAACCAAAACGAAGCATGCGGAGCAGCTCCTAGATATTGATTTGATATATTACCGGTCATTATGGACAGTACATTGGCTCCATGCGAATCGGACCCATAAATATTGGGTGTTAGTTCCGTAAAATCTTTGGTTCCTAGCAGTCGCCCCTGCAATCGTAAACTGTCAAAACCAACATTGTTACTAGCATTTAAAAAACCGGCATCGAGCACCGCCACATGTATATTTTTGCCAGTATATCCGAGATTGTGTAAATACGAAGCATTTACCATATTTAGCTGCGTTGCCGAAGTGCCATAATTTAGCGTTTGAGGTAGTTTTGCTTTACGAGGCGCTGCTTGAGCCACATCAACTTTACCTGTATATTTGGCCCATTTTACAAATGATAGATTGCGTATTTGACTCATAAGCGATGAATCGGTGACCAACACAGTTATTCCATTCATCCATTTACTCCTACAATATACTTTGTGTCCTAAATTCGAAATCTGATTTACATAGGTTTGATTTACAGGCAAGTCGGTGGAATCAATGGGAATATTAAATGCTGTACGACGAGCTATGGCGCGAGCCGACAAATAATCGCTTGGATTTGATAAACTAAAGCTTGTATTATTCTTATTCGCAAATTGCACATAAAAATAGTACTTCGTAATAGCCGATGCATATTGTATCGAAAAGAATAAAACGATTGAAAAAGCAATTATTTTAAATCTCATACTATCTATTTTTTGATTTTTTGCCACACACTTACTTCGGTAGTCAACACTTCGCTTTTTCGGGATGAAATTCGTTTGTGAAAATCCAAATTTACGGGCTTACCTACTTGAACAAATTCGGGCTGCAATAGTTCGGCAATTCCTTCGAACGAAACTACGGGTTCACCATCCTTTTTAAAGCCTCCAGGCCAATGTGCGCGACCAATATCGGTGCTTTCCCAGTCGTAGGTTGATGCGATTATCAATATGCCATTGTCGTTTAACCGTTCATGTATATGTTTTAAGAAAATAATCGGACAAATTAATTCTTCCAATAAATTAGGCAATACAATCATATCGTAGCCAGTATAAATTGGCTTTAAATTGTTTGGATTATCTTGCATAAAAAGCATGTTTTCGGGCTTTCGTTGCAATCCAAAATTTTCCAATACCAACTCACGATAAAATACCAACTCACACTCATCTTTTACAATATAACGCACCGAACCTTTTTCGTTAAGCTGTATTGGAATGCGAATAAACCGCGCCGAAAAATCGATAGCAGTAATATGTGCTACGTCAGGTGCTAACTCAAAAGCCAAACGACCAGTGTCAGCATTCAAATCCAAAATGGTTTTCGAAGCTACGTTTCCTGTTTTACGAATAAGTTTCGCCAGTTTTTTATAAAAATCAACATTGCCACCAAAGGCATCACCCCAATTGTTTTCGCAAGAGTTAGCTACTTCTATATCCGTTTCGTAGGTGCTTGTTTCTATTACAAGTTCGGCATCCGATTGCACCAACCTAAAACCTGCATGTTGGTAAAAATGCCTCCGAAAGGCATATCTAGCTTCAAGCGTTGCTTCGTTGCCCGTAGAAATCCACGAACCTCCTTTTATCATATTATGCTTTCCATCGAAAGTAGGAGTCGAAAAATCATCGTACAATGGATGCACTTTAAAGCCAGTAAAACCAGTGATTGGCGTTTCAGTCCACTGCCATACATTACCTATTACATCGTAAAAATCACCCATCTTGAACATGTCAACTGGGCATGGCGATGTAAAATGTTCGAGATTAATATTGCCTGGAGCAGTTTTCCAATCGAACATATCGGGCACATTGCTTGTGGCTGCAATCCGATACCATTCGGCTTCGGTAGGCAAGCGATAGGTTTTGCCTTCACGCTCAGTAAGCCAATTGCAATAGGCTTTTGCTTCGAGATAATTTACTTCAACAGGCCAATTCCATGGCATAACAATTTCTTCGGCAACTAGTCGGAGCCAGAATTCTTCGCCTTTTTTACGCCAGAAAAGTGGCATTTCAGCTTTTTTATAATTGCGCCAACTAAGTCCTTCTACGGTCCAGTAACGGTCTGTTTTATACCCATTTTCGTTGATAAATACTAAAAAATCGGCATTCGAAATCAAAAACTTAGAAGCCTTAAATTCAGGTACGTTTTCGGTATGCACGCCGTATTCATTATCCCAACCATATTTGGTGCTTGACGATGTTTTTCCTAATTTTATTTCGCCGCCAGTCACCTCTAGTAATTCATTCTGAGGAGCTTTTCCTTGCACAGGGCAACGTTCGCCAAATTTGTCCTTCACTACTTCTTCTAATGGCAACTGACGGATTAAAACCGATGATGTTTCCAGATGAATGCGCTCGTGTTCAATGCCCATTAAAATCAACCAAAAAGGGTCTTCCCATTGTATAGGAAGTTTAATATCGGTGTGTTCAATTATATTTAATACAATTTGTTTGGCCTGGTCGCGGTAAGCACGCACTTCGGATACAGTAGGCCACGAGTAGTGCTTTTCGTTGAGGTCGTCCCAACTCATTTCGTCTACACCAATAGCAAAAATAGATTCGAACGCGGGATTGATGCGTGTTTCAATTATTTTGGCCAAAAAAAGTTTGTTGATATAAAAAACTGCGGTATGTCCTAAGTAGAACAAAAGTACGTGACGCAGTGGATCGCCACGGTGATAAAAAACGTCGTCCGAAGCCAATTGCGTGTATAATTTCTCATCCACAGCCCATGTTTTTTCGAAATAATCACGTATTTCATTGCGTTTTTCTTCCGCATTGCCCAACGCTAAATTAAGAGTTTTAGTAATTAAATTGTTCATTACAAATCAGTTAAATTCTTATGTAAATAAATTTTTCGCATCAATAAATCTGTTTTTCCATCAACTGTTTTTTTCATCTGGTCTATACTGCAAAAAGGTATAAACCCCGCATTTTTATATAAATTGAGTGCCGGCAAATTACCATCCCATACACGTATAAAGGCATCTGTATAGTTTGTCCTGTCAGCAGTTTCCAAAAAAGTATTGATAAGTATTTTTCCAATTCCTCTGCCTCTAAAATCCTCATCTACCATTATTTCGGCAATATAAGCGCTACTTTCGAGTATGAAATTTGATCTTATTTCAGATGGACAAGCTTTATCGTTGGTTAATGAGGTATAGAGCAAGCATGCTTTAGGAATGGATTTTTCGAACCAAAGTATGGCTATACCTTTTTCTAATAAGTTGGATAAATACACTCGTAATTCCTCTTTGTCAACATATTGAGCCGAGTCACCTTTTGTGAATGCATTTACGTAAAGATTTTCAATAGCTGATAAATACGCTTTACTGTTTGATATCAGGATATTAGTATCGAAGATGTGATTTGATTTTATGAACAGATAAATTAATTCCAGTTTACACGTCGTTTATTTTGACCTCCAGTTCCACCAAACTTATATGTAAAGGTTAAATCCAGATTCATTAAATAATCTTTGTTTTTGGAATCACTGGTAGTAACACCATCGATATAATCGGAAAACGAAGCATGGATGACGTACTCAGCTCCTATCGCTATGCTAGGTGTTAAATTATATTCGTATCCGCCACCTATAGGAAATGCAGGTGCTACCGAAACCATTTTAGCATTATAGCCGGCTCCAACAGGTGTTATAACTGCATTTGGAGCATGCGAATCGGTTATTCGTAATGCTTTTGAGCTGTTAAAATTAACATCGCTAATCATGGCACCAACTCCTGCAAATGCATAAAGTTTATGTGGCGAACCATACTCCGAATTTTCACCACCAATAATATTATGAAGTTGGTTGTGAGGAGTTTCTAATGGAAC
>JBMOHZ010000137.1:0-6397 GCA_049317585.1 Paludibacter sp. | reverse complement strand
AAGCAAATTATTTCCTTGAATATATATTCTAACCACTTCAGTTTTAATTAGTTTTGCTACTTTGTTTGGTAATTGATAACCGAGTTCAACATTTTTTAGTCTTGTGTATTGTTTGTCAGTAAGGTAAAAATCGTTGGCACGGTTGCTAGCGCTAGAAGTAACCGAAAGTGCAGGAGCTGTAATTTCTTTGCCCGACTCATAACGTTCGGGAGTCCAGGCATTGCGATGCATATCAAAATAAGTTCCACTATTTGTAAAATCGTAAAACCCTAATCCAGAGTAAAACTGCGATTGTTGTCCTACTCCTTGAACAAGAATAGATAAATCGAAGTTCTTGTATTTGAGATTTAGATTTACTCCCCACGACAGTTGAGGTATTAAAGGATGTCCTAACGGGGCTACATCCTTGGCGTTGATAACTTTATCACCATTCAGGTCTTTGTAAATAAAATCGCCAGGTCGAGGAGCACGCCCTTCGTATGTAAGCCCAGAATTTGTAATTTCTTCGGCACTATTGAAATAACCATTACCGTTTGTTTTGTCAATTATATAGCCCCAATTCTGAGTCATGTTATAACCCAATGTGCGATATTGGTATGCATAGTCGCTTCCTAATGGCAATTCATCACTAATTTTTGTTGTGTTTTTATTGTATCCCAAATAAGTCACTACGTCCATCGAAAAGTCTTTGTTGAAAGCCTTGTTGTAGCCAAGTTGAACTTCGAATCCTTGATTTATAACACGCCCTTTGTTGATAGGTGCTAAGTTGGCTGTTGGCATACCTTGTACAGCTGGAACAGAATTTGGGGATACCAAAATATCTGTACGATCTTCGTTAAAAACATCCAGACCAAAAGTAAGTTGATTCCATAATGCGAGTTCAATTCCCAGATTGGTTTTATGACTTTTTTCCCATGTCAGTTCTTTATTTCCCTTTTGTATTTCGTTAACAGGAGCAGGAAGAGCACCTATAAAAGCTGTTCCGGTTTGGCTGATATTGTCTTTGTACATAAAGCGGCTTATTGCCAATAGGTCGTTACCGACAATACCCGATGATGCACGCAATCTCAAATTTGTAATCACTTTGCTTTGTTTCAAAAATTCGTGATTCGAAATTACCCAAGCAACAGAGGCAGCCGGAAAAAATCCAAACCTGTTATCGGGATGGAATTGCTCAGAGCCTTCGTAGCTTGCTGCCACTTGGGCAAACAATAGATTTTGGAAACCATAATTTAATTGCCCACCATAAGTTATACGTTGGTATGGTAATATACCGTTGATGTCTAAATTAGCACGGTTTTCGTATTGATAACGTGCGAAAGTAATGGCTGAAATAGTGTGTTGTTCAAATGTACGTTCGTATTTTAATACTGCATTTGAATTAGACATATAGCTTGAATTGGCTGATTTTGCTAAGCTTAGTGGTGTTTTAATTTGCGTGCCTTGTTTTATGAATTTCAAGCTATCAGTTCGTGTCTCATCCCTCATCCAGCGTTCGTAGTTTGTTGTTCCTCTTACGGTGCTGGTGGCTACGGCATCGAACATAACTAATGCTTCTGCCGATAGTCCTTTTGTAATAAAACTCAAATTAAAATTAACACCTAGAATAGAATTCATCCTTGTTCCGGTTTGTTTTATGTATCCAGCATTATTAATTCTGCCATACGTAGGATTTGTTTCGTCTGGTGTTGAAACTACTTGTCCTTCTGGAGTTAACGGACCATAGACAGTAGGTTGAATATTGAAAATTGACGATAAAATATCACCACTCGATGTAGTGGATCCCCCTGTTCGGTTTATCTGTCCGGAAATTTTCATAAATGCACCAATGTATTTGTTTAATTTTACATCTATATTTGATCGAAAACTAAATCGCTCGAGTGATTGTGCTCGACTTCCATCTCCATCTGTTTTATATGGACTTCCAACTTTTGAATAACCAATATTGGTATAGTATTTTAATCCATCAATACCGCCTATAGCCGACATATTATATCGCTGTGTTTGCACCATAGGTTCCATAAATTGCGAGTACCAATTGTTATCCGGATACAAAAACTGATTGTTACCTGTCGAAAAACTATCGATTTGAGCGGTTGAGTATTTATAATTATCTCCATAACCATCATTTTTGTACGCTTGATTCCTTAAGGATGCATATTCCCAAGAGTGTAACATATCGGGTGTTTTCAATGGTTGTTGATACGAATTATCAGCTGTAATGGTAATACGAGGTTTTCCAAAGTTTCCTTTTTTTGTAACTATCGAAATAATACCATTACCTCCTTGCATACCGTACAATACATTACTAGCAGCATCTTTATAAATTGTCACCGATTCTACATCCTGTGGATTTATCGTTTGTAAATTATCGGAACGTACTCCATCGATAATTACCAATGCACTTCGACCATTTGGAGTTCCTACTCCTCTTATATTTAATGTATAATCTTCGGACCCAGGCTCGGCATTTGTTTGGCGAGTTACAAGCCCCGGCAAACGACCTACCAATGCAGCAGCTAAATTTATATAAGGCGTTTTATTTATCTCATCGCCCGATATAGTGGCAATTGCTGATGTTGCAGTATAGGCTGGTCGCGCCGAATAAATATCCGAAATGATTTGATCTTTATTTGAAACATCTTTCTTTAAAGCAATGGTTACAAATTTCGAATTATCAGAATTTGTTTTTGTAGTTTCGAAACCCAGACAGGATACCTGAAAAACAGCTCCTTCCACAAAAGCATTAAAGCTAAAATTGCCTTCTACGTTTGTAATTGCTATTCTATCAGTATTTAGTACTATAACCTCTGCTCCTTTTATCGGATTTCCAAATATATCTGTTACCTTACCAGACATTAGTGGTCGTGCATTTTTTTGTTGTGCAGGCAGGTAAATAATTCCCATTGCCAATAATGTAATGCAAATTAATACTTTTCTGAATGAAATGATATGTTTTATTTTCATCTTTTTAACTTTTTAATTGTATTAAAAAAAAATTGAATTACCAACCTGGATTTTGCCATTGAATTCCCGATGCTCCGTATAATCTTTTTGCCTCTTCTAAAGGTATTGGCCAAAAAAGATATTTATTTGAAAAACAAAGTCTCTCTTTACCTGTATCATTCCATTTATTGCTAGTCGAGTTCCAAGTATCACCTGCCACACATCGTTTATACTCAAAGGTGTAATTTGGGGCTGTTCCTTTACGAATAATCCACATTGCAGTTACGTACCTTACGGTCGAACTCAAATCCTGATTAGGCTTCATCCATCTTCTAATGTCATAATATCGAACCTCTTCGTGTGCCATTTCCACGCGTCTTTCATTTCTAATTAATAAACGAGCCTGCTCTTTGCTTAAACCAGCAGCATCAATTGATGGCATATCTACACGAGCTCTTATCACATTAATTGCTGTAATCGCTTCGGTAGTGTGTCCATTTTCGTTTGCCGCTTCGGCGTAATTTAAATATAATTCGGCTAAGCGAAATGCACGGTAAGATACATTTACTGCTGTAGTACCAGTAACGCCGTTGTTCGGAAAATCATATTTTTTGGGATAATATCCAGTTCCTGTTGCCTTGTCATTCGATGGTTCAATACCATTATTTCCACCAAACCATGTTTCGATAGTTGTTACAACCCCTAATCTATTTTTACGGGTTGAACCATTCGCATAAACAGTGGCATAAAACCTTGGATCACGGTCAACATAAGGATTTTGAGGGTCGTAACCAGATGTTGGATTGTAATTTGGTTCCAAATGCTTTTCGTCCAAATAGGGTTGCTCCAATTTCAAAATTGGCTGTCCGGTAGTTTTCATACCATACGCATCCACCAACTCTTGGGTGGGCATTATACCACATTTTGTAGGGCTCATCATTTTTAATCCCGCAATATCCCAAAAGTTTGCACCACCATAACGTGTAGTTAAAATTGATTCTTTATCTGATGGGTTCTCGCTAATTTCGGGATACGAACAGAAAAGCTCGTGGTAAGCCGTTTGGAATAATGTTGGATTTAGCAATGTTGTATAAAGCTGATAACCATTTGACAAACAGTCGTCTAATGCGCTTTTTGTGATTTTTTCGGCTTCATCCCAATAATTATTTCCATCGTTAAATAAATCGCTGGCTGCAAATAGTATTGCCTGCGATTTAATGCTTGCTGCCACTGCTTTAGTAAAGCGGTATTTTTCGTTTGCAGCCGTAATTCTCCAAGGGAAATTGGGTGAAGCCATGGCTTGATTGCAATCATTTACAATATTATCTATAGAGGCTTTAAAGCTTTCACGTTTCAAATTTGCGTAATCGTAATCAAACCCAATGGGCGAATTGATAATAGGCATAGTTCCATAATGTTTTATAAGTTCGAGATTATAAAACGCACGTAGGGCTTTTGCCTCAGCAGTCCATCGACTTCTATCGGTCTCCAATATAACCTTTGCAGTTCCTATTTTGCTTAGAAACACATTACAACGACGAATATTCGCCCAATAATTAGTCCAAAATCCACCAATATTATCCCAACCACCTGTTGTTATAATTTCGGTTTCCAAAACCGACAAACTTGAAGTTAAGGCACCTGCATATATGGGTGCTACTTGAGGGCCTTTGCCCTCCCATGCATCGTCCGAAAGTGCAATACGATAATTTGTATGATAATAATTATTTAATCCGTATTCCGGAAAATTTGTATAACAGCTGTTCAGATAGGCACCTACTGTAGCATCGTCCTGAAAAATATCATCTAAGGATTTTCTACCATCAGGTGCTATATCCAGAACGTCCTGACATGAAAAAAAACCAATAACAGTAACTAATAAAATCAATATTTTCTTTTTCATATATTTTATATTTTAAAAAACAACATTTGCTCCTATGTTAATTACTTGGTTGATAGGATGTGAGATTGATATAGAACTAATTTGCTCGGGGTCAAAGTTTTTAATTGGTAAATTATCCCATATAAATAGATTTTGTCCATTTACATAACACCGAATTTTTTGTGCTCCAACTTTTTTCACTATCTTTTCAGGAAGAGTATATCCAATTTCAGCGTTTTTCAGTCTAAAGTATGACCTATCCATAATGAAAAAATCATTTTCTCGCGTACTGCTGGATCCGGTATCTAATGTAGTGAGTTGCGGGTAAGTAATTTTTCCTCCGGCCTCGTAGAGTTCTTTTGTCCATGCATTGCGATGGTAATCGGTATAAAATCCATCGCGCGTAAATTCCATTACACCCCACGTACTATAATAAGCCGATGTTTGAGCAGTTCCTTGCACCAAAGCTGAAACATCCAAACCTTTGTAGGATACAGATATATTAGCACCATAAGTAATGCGAGGCACATTACCATATTTTATAGGAGCTTTGTCCTTGTCATTTATAACTTTATCGCCATTCAAATCTTTATAAATAAAATCTCCCGGTTTAGGTTGTTTACCATCATAGGTCAAACCACTTGAAACAATTTCCTCGGGCGAGGTAAAATATCCTTTTCCTATACTATTCCAATCAATTAAATAGCCCCAGTTTTGCGACAATGAATAACCTGTACGGTTGTAACGATAGGCATAGGATTCGTCGAACATTGGCTCGTCAAATTCGATTACTTTGTTTTCGTTGTAATTGTAATTTCCTCTAATTACAAACGAAAAATCTTTGTTTATGAATTTGGTATAAGCCAATTCTAATTCAAATCCTTTATTATTTACTTTACCAACGTTTGCTTTGGGAACTACATTCAGTGGCAATCCTTGTAATACTGGTACAGTATTGCGTTGAAGTAGGATGTTATCTCTTTTTTCAAAAAACAAATCACCGGTAAAAGCCAAATCTTTGAGTAGGGTTAATTCGATTCCATAGTTTTGTTTATACGATGTTTCCCAAGTAATCAATGGATTTCCAATAAGCGTTTCTTTAATCATTTTTCCCAAACCTAAGCTTGGCGAAAAACCATCGGCAGCAACCGATGTATTGTCTAAATATAAAAACCTACTTTTACCCAATTTATCATTACCAACTTTACCGTACGAAATTCGGAATTTTAAATTCGTAATAATTTTTTGGTTTTTCAAAAACGCTTCATTGGAAGCTACCCAACCTACCGATGCAGCTGGAAAAAATCCAAAACGCGTTTCGCCCGAAGCAAATTGTTCGGATCCATTATAACCTGCGTTACCTTCTATTAAATAGCGATTGTCATATCCATAAGTAACACGTCCTGCATAGCCGAGCACATTGTATGGTAGCAAAATGTCGCTATTACCAGACGCAGCTTCACTATTGTCGCGTTGTACCAAAGCCATACCCGTAACCGCATGTTTACCAAAATTACGATTGTAATTTATAGCCCATTGCAAATTTATATTATACGAAAAAAACGATGT
>JBMOHZ010000136.1:0-6467 GCA_049317585.1 Paludibacter sp. | reverse complement strand
TTGAAACAGGAAAATTGGCAAAACAAGCCGATGGTTCTGTAATGGTTCGCATGGGCGATACCATGCTTTTGGCCACAGTTTGCTCGGCTCAGGACGCAGTTCCTGGTACTGATTTTATGCCACTTTCGGTGGATTATAAAGAAAAATTTGCCTCTTCGGGTCGTTACCCGGGTGGTTTCTTACGTCGCGAAGGTCGTGCTTCGGATTACGAAATTCTAGTTTCACGCTTGGTTGACCGCGCTTTGCGCCCTTTGTTTCCTGATGATTTTCATGCTGAAACTTTTGTTACCGTTACGCTTTTCTCTTCCGACGGAATTGATATGCCAGATGCATTAGCCGGTTTGGCTGCTTCGGCTGCATTAGCAGTTTCGGATGTGCCTTTCAATGGTCCTATTTCCGAAGTTCGTGTGGCACGTATCAACGGTGAGTTTGTAATCAATCCTACTTTTGAACAATTAGCTACAGCCGACATGGAAATAATGGTGGCAGCAACTATCGACAATATTATGATGGTTGAAGGCGAAATGAAAGAAGTGAGCGAAGATGAATTGCTTGCTGCTATGAAAGTGGCTCACGAAGCAATTAAAGTTCAATGTCAGGTTCAAATTGATTTAATGGAAGCGGTAGGCAAAACGGTAAAACGCACCTATTGCCACGAAGAAAATGATGAAGATTTGAAAAAAGATATTTGGGCAAAAACCTACGATAAAGTGTATGCTGTGGCTGCTTCGTGCAACACCGACAAACATTCACGCGTGGATAATTTTAAAGCTGTAAAAACAGAATATGTCGAAAGCCTTGATCCTGAAGTGGCTACTGCTAAAAAAGGATTGATTGGAAAATATTATCACGAAGTGGAAAAAGAGGCTATGCGTCGCTCAATTTTGGACGAAGGTAAACGTCTTGATGGTCGTAAAACAACTGAAATTCGTCCTATTTGGTCGGAAGTTGATTATTTACCTGGAACTCACGGTTCGGCTGTATTTACTCGTGGCGAAACTCAATCATTAACAACCGTTACATTGGGAACTAAAATGGACGAAAAATTGGTTGACGAAGCTTTATTTAAAGGAAAAGAAAGATTCTTATTGCACTATAATTTCCCTCCATTCTCAACTGGTGAAGCGCGCGCTTCTCGTGGTGTAGGTCGTCGCGAAGTGGGTCATGGCAACTTGGCTCTCCGTGCGTTGAAAAACATGATTCCTGATAACTATCCTTACGTAGTACGTGTGGTTTCTGATATTTTGGAATCGAATGGTTCATCGTCGATGGCTACAGTTTGTGCTGGAACCTTGGCTTTGATGGATGCTGGTGTACAAATTAAAAAACCAGTTTCGGGTATTGCCATGGGATTGATTTCCGAAAATAAAGGTAAAAACTTTGCAGTCCTTTCGGATATTTTGGGTGACGAAGATCACTTGGGCGATATGGACTTTAAAGTAACAGGAACAAAAGACGGTATCACAGCTACTCAAATGGATATTAAAGTAGATGGACTTTCGTACGAAATTCTAGAAACTGCTTTGAACCAAGCTAAAGCTGGACGTATGCATATTTTGGGCAAAATCCAAGAAACCTTGGAAGCTCCACGCGAAGACATGAAACCGAATGCTCCTCGTATTGTGGTGATGATGATACCAAAGGAAATGATTGGTGCCATTATCGGACCTGGTGGAAAAATTATTCAAAACATGCAAGCTGAAACGGGTGCAGTTATTACCATCGAAGAAATTGGTAATGAAGGACGTGTAGAAATTGCTGCGAACAATAAAATGGCCATTGATGCTGCAATTGCAAAAATTAAAGGCATAGTTTCAATTCCTGAAATCGGCGAAACTTATCCTTCCAAAGTAAAATCGGTAATGCCTTATGGTGCATTTGTTGAGTTTATGCCAGGCAAAGAAGGTTTGTTACACATTTCCGAAATTGACTGGAAACGCATTGAAACCATGGATCAAGCTGGAATTAGCGAAGGCGACATGATTGATGTGAAATTGTTGGATATTGACCAAAAAACTGGAAAATACAAACTTTCACGCAAAGCATTGATGCCACGTCCTCCAAAAGAAGAAAATAAATAACCCATTGCCCTTAAAGGGGAATAAAATTAGAAAAGCTGCAATCTGGTTTACGGGTTGCAGCTTTTTTTGACAATATAAAGATTATGTCAATACAAAAAAAAGAAAAACCGGCTGTTAAAGCTGAATTACATCCCCGAAATAAACATCGCGATAGGTACGATTTTAAAAAACTCATTGAGCTTTGTCCTGATTTTGCAAAATACCTGAAAGTAAATGAGTTTGGTGTTGAATCAATTGACTTTGCCAATCCTAAAGCAGTAAAATGGTTAAACAAAGCATTGCTAATGCAGTATTATTCCATCGAATATTGGGATGTTCCGGCTGGATACTTATGCCCTCCAATACCCGGAAGAGCCGATTATATACATCATATAGCCGAATTGATTGGAAGTACAAATGCTGGAAAAATTCCATTAGGAGGCGACATAAAATGCATGGATATAGGTGTAGGTGCAAGTTGCATTTATCCAATTATTGCTATAAAAGAGTATGGCTGGTCGTTTGTGGGTACCGATATTGATAAAAACGCACTTGAATCGGCTCGTAAAATTATTGAACACAATGATTTTTTGAAAAAGAAAATGGAGTTGCGTTATCAGGAAAATCCGAATGATGTATTTCATGGAGTTATGTTGCGCACCGAACCTATCGATGTAGTAATATGCAATCCTCCATTTCATAGTTCGCAGCAGGAAGCCGAAAAAGGAACTCTCAAGAAAATAAGTAGCTTGACACATAAAAAAGCAACTACTCCAGTTTTAAATTTTGGTGGACAAAGCAATGAACTGTGGTGCGAAGGTGGCGAAGAGCGTTTTATACGAAATATGATTCGACAAAGTCGTCAGTTTTCTACAAATTGCTATTGGTTTTCGACATTGGTTTCCAAAAAAGATCATTTAGATGCACTTGTAGAAGCTGTTAAAATGGAAGGAGCTAATGACGTGCGGATTATTCAAATGGGCCAGGGCACAAAGCAAAGTCGTATTTTAGCATGGTCGTTTTTGAACCCAACCCAGCAAAAAAAGTGGAAAGAAACCAAATGGAATGCACATTAAATAATAGTTGTGTATTTTGCAAAAAAGAATTACCTTTGCACCACTTTTTTGTAAAAGAAAGTGTGATGGGAAATTAAGCAACTAATCACTTAATAACGAATCGCTTAAATTTTGAGTAACACAAAAATTATTTTTTTAAAATGAAAACATTTGAATTAAAAGGAGCTGTTCGCACAGACCTTGGAAAAAAAGCTTCGAAAGCTGAACGTGTAGCTGAAACTGTACCTTGTGTACTTTATGGTGGTGCCGAAAACGTACATTTTACTGCTACAGCAAGTGATTTACGTAAATTAATTTATTCTCCTGAAGTATTTGTAGTTGACTTAACTGTTGATGGTAAAGCATGTAAAGCTATTATGAAAGCATTGCAATTTCAACCAGTTACTGATAAAGTTTTACACATCGACTTTTTAGAAGTTTCTGATAAAAAACCAGTTGTGGTTGAGATTCCTGTAAAATTAGAAGGTTTGGCCGAAGGTGTTAAAGCTGGGGGTAAATTGGCGCTCGAAATGCGTAAATTGAAAGTTAAAGGTTTGTACACACAAATCCCTGAAAATATTGTTATCGACGTAACTCCACTTGGATTAGGAAAATCGGTTCAGGTTGGTGCTGTTGCCGTTGAAAACATGGAAATACTAAATGCTAAAAACGCTGTTGTTTGTCAGGTTAAATTGACAAGAGCTGCTCGTGGAGCTGCTGCGGCTGCTGCAAGCAAAAAATAATTGATAGGAATTTTTTGAATTATTTTTTTGAAATGATGAGTTTTTTATTCTCAAAATTTCGAATTCTCAAATTTTCAAATTCTTAAAATATGAAGTACTTGATTGTTGGATTAGGTAATATTGGTAACGAATACCACCATACCCGCCACAACATTGGATTTACAATATTGGACGCTTTCGCCGAAGCGTCCAATGTTTTTTTTGCAGATAACCGTTATGGAGCCACTTGCGAAGTGAAGGTAAAAGGTCGTACGCTGATTTTACTCAAGCCGTCCACCTTTATGAACTTGAGTGGAAACGCTTTGCGCTATTGGATGCAAAAAGAAAACATTCCCATCGAAAATGTGTTAATAATAGTGGATGACATTGCTTTGCCATTCGGTACTTTGCGTTTAAAACCCAAAGGATCGGATGCTGGTCACAATGGACTCAAAAATATTCAGGATATTCTGGGACATTCGGATTATGCTCGTTTACGCTTTGGTGTAGGTAGCGATTTTTCGAAAGGCCGACAAATAGAGTATGTGTTGGGTAAATGGCCAGCCGAACAAGCTGAAAAATTGCCCGAACGTGCCGAAAAGTGTGCTGAGATAATTAAAAGCTTTTGCTTAGCTGGCATGCAACTCACCATGACACAATACAATGGGAAATGAAGACAGAAGTACGAATAGATAAATGGTTATGGGCGGTACGATTATTCAAAACCCGCACATTGGCTGCTGAAGCTTGTAAAAAAGGCAAGGTGTTGATGCATGACATACAGGTAAAGCCATCGCGCAATGTAAAAGTGGGCGATATGGTTGGTATTAAACGTAATCCGGTTTTGTTTTCGTTTAAAGTATTGGCACTTACCGAAAACCGCATGAATGCTAAGCTGGTGCCCGACTTTATGGCAAACGTCACTACACCCGACCAATTGGAATTAATTGAATTAGCGCGCATAGCAGCCCAAAATAATCGTGACAGAGGTACCGGTCGACCAACCAAGAAAGAACGTCGCGATATTGACGACTTCTTTGAACCTGTATTTATGGACGAAGATGGAGATTGGGATTTTTGATTTGATATTGTGACAATAGAATGCGACTTTATAAACCTTTTAACTTTACAAACTTTACAACCTAATAAATGTTCATAGCCAGTAAATTAAAAAAAGAAAATATCTGCGAGTACTTGCTTTATATGTGGCAAGTAGAGGATATGTTACGTGCATTCGACTTGAATATAGATGCTTTGAACCAAAAAATCGTTTCGGTGTATCCTGTCGAAAATGAAGCCGACCGAAAACAACTTTACGAATGGTACGAAAGTTTGATTGAAATGATGCGCTTGGAAAACGTGCAGCAAAGCGGTCATATTCAGTTAAATAAAAATGTGATTATCGATTTGGTTGATTTTCACCAATTAGTATTAAAGTCGGGTCAAGTGCCAGCCTACAATGCTAAGTTCTTTTTTGTGTTACCATTTATTAACCAGTTACGTGTAAAATCCGAAGCAGGATTATCCGATATTGAGTTATGTTTCAATTTTATGTATGGAATTATGTTGCTGCGCATGAAAAAAACCGAAATAAAACCCGAAACCCTACAAACCCTAACCGAAATAAGTAAGTTTCTGGTATTACTAGCTAAAAATTTCCATGCTTATAAAAATGGTGAGTTGGATTTGGAGGATTGATAATTTGCCAATGTGTGAATGTGCCAATATGCCAATATGAATGATGTGATAATAACGCGAAGCGAATAACGCACGAAGTACAAATAACGGTCAAAGCCCAAATAACACACGAAGTGTAAATAACGCACAAAGTGCCTAATAACGCGAAGCAAAAAAACGAATTAAAATTATGAATGTATTAGTAACCGGCAGTAATGGCCAATTAGGAAATGAAATACGTGTAGTTTCGGCTAAATATCCGAAATTGAACTATATTTTTACTGATGTAGCCGAATTGGATATTTGCGATAAAGCTGCGCTCGAAACTTTTGTGAAGGCAAATGCCGTTAATGCTATTGTAAATTGTGCGGCATATACTGCTGTAGATAAAGCCGAAGATGATGTGGAGTTGTGCTACAAAATTAATCGTGATGCTGTTCGGAATATTGCCGAAGTGGCTGTGACTTACGAATTAAAAGTAATACACATTTCGACCGATTATGTGTTTGATGGTACAAGTCACACTCCACTTACCGAAGATATACCAACAGCTGCATTGGGAGTTTATGGAAAGTCGAAATTAGCGGGCGAACAAGAATTACTAACCTTTTGTCCTATTTCAGTTATTATTCGTACATCCTGGTTATATTCGTCGTTTGGAGGCAATTTTGTGAAAACAATGATAAAGTTGGGCACTGAACGCGAAGTTTTAAATGTAATTTTCGACCAAGTAGGAACACCAACTTATGCAGCCGATTTAGCCGATGCCATTTTGAAAATATTAAGTGCTGATGTATTTGTGCCTGGCATTTATCACTATTCCAACGAAGGCGTTTGCAGTTGGTACGACTTTACTAAACGGATTCATAAAATGGCCGGCGTAACTTGCCATGTAAAACCCATCGAAACAAAAGATTATCTTACCCGCACACCACGTCCACACTACAGTGTGC
>JBMOHZ010000135.1:0-6522 GCA_049317585.1 Paludibacter sp. | reverse complement strand
AAGAAATGCAACGCAGTCAGCAATTGGTAATTGAAGCGCTGGCATATATTAGAGGTAGGAGTTTAAGCGAAACTTTTTTTATTGTGGACGAAGCTCAAAACCTAACGCCACACGAGATAAAAACAATTATAACCCGCGCTGGCGAAGGCACTAAAATTGTTTTTACGGGCGATATTCAACAAATTGACTCACCATACCTCGATATGTTTTCGAATGGTTTGGTGTATATGATCGACCGCATGCATGGTCAAAACCTATTTGCTCACATTAACTTGGTTAAAGGCGAACGAAGTTTCTTATCCGAATTGGCAAGCAATCTTTTGTAAAAAACAAAAAAACCATCGTTTCATTTTAGTTTTTGAAACGATGGTTTTTTTTATCTACGACTCAACTATTTTATTGATATTGGATATAAATAGGTTGAGGTTTCAGTTTTAATAAATCCTCTGGTGTCATTAAGGTATGAGGCGCTTTCTTTAAATCGTTTTTATAAAACAATTTAAAACCAGTGAACTGTACGGGTTCTTTGTAAATATATAATTTATAAGTGCTGCGTTTCAAAATTGGTTCACCCCAACCATCCATATTCATAACAATCTGAACTTCAGGACGAAGTTTAATTTCTTTGTGCAGTTTTACCATGCCCTGAGTAAATCGGTGAACGATAAGAATTTTCGGAGGTAAATTATTGTCTTTTACCAGTTTGGCTAAATAGTCGGCGCAGTAATTAACGTCATTTGCATTCATGCTTCCTATTTTTTTGCCTGGCTTACTACCATCTTTCATCGAAAATTCAGGATCGATGCCTAAATGCACCTGTGGTAATTTCAAATACTTTTCTAGGGTAGGCACTTCTTGCTGAAGTGTGCTTAACGATACCTGAATATCCAGAAACACAATAGCATTTCCCATTTTAGCTATAGCAAGTGCCGAATCAATTTGATGCTCTGGCATGCGCGTGCGGTATTTACCATCTTTGCCAGGAGTACCCGAAGCCACAATAGCAATGTAATGAATGGCAGGAATTACGGGAGTCAATGAGTCAGCTTTTTCCCATGCCTTCATTTCTTTATTAAGCATTTGCCACAATACTTTGGGAGGATATTCGCCTAACGCGCCCATTTTTTTTGAATATAAATTACCATAAAAAGCAATAATTCGTTTAAATGGTAAAATGGCTCCATCAATAGGAAATACGTTCTTTTTTATCGGCCAATAACCAGTAGTATCGCCATTGGCAAGTGCTAAATTCTTTTTGATGTATGCCAGTGTGTCCACCTTCAAAACAGCCTGTTCTTGTTGTTCAACAGCAGTTTTATCGCCTGATTTATTATCGTTTTTCGGATTACAACTAAAGAACAATACTGCGAAAGCGAACGAGATAATTAATTTATAGTTCATATTTTATTTGTTTAAATAATTACAATTTTTTTAGTTGAAAGTACGACGCATCGATTTCAATAACGCTTGCGCTGACATATCGGGTACTATTATGCGGCGTACACATTGTAGCGGCTGAATGGAATCGCGCTTGGTGCTCAATGCAAACGAGAGTTTAAAATACTTACTTAATCCAACTGCCGATTCATGATTAAAAACACCATTTGGATGTGCCCAAAATTCCACTGGCTTACCCGTAATTTTTTCGAGTTTGGCTATCGGTTCTTCTACTTGCTTTTTCCAATCAGCGGCTTCTTTGTATTTCGTAACCATGGTATGATCCCAACTATGAAGCCCTATGGTATGTCCGGCTTTTGCGAGTTGAGTAATTTCGTCGGTTGTCATGTAATTTTTCTTATTGTACGTAATTGTCATTATAAAGAAAACGCCACGCATACCATTTTTTTCCATCACCGGAGCAGCAATTGTTGAATGCTCAATGCGCGAATCGTCGAAACTAATCATAACCGGATTGGTTGGCAGCGTTTTATTATAAACCAAATAATCGTATAGTTGCAAGGGAGAAATGGAATGATAACCACTATCGGAAAGCACCTTCATGTGTGCCGAAAATGTAGCTGGTGTTACTGTGTAATCGCCTTTGCTGCCATCTGTAATACGATGATAACAAAGCACTGGAATTTGAGGTTTGGCCATTATTTGAGCAGCATTATTGGCCACTTGCTGCGTGGTTGAATCATCTTGCTCTACTGAACTCGTTGCTTGCTTGTCGCCTTTTTTGGTGGCATTGGAGCAACTTGAAATAAAAAAACTACAAACAATCAGACTACAAAAGATAATTTTCCGACTCATACTTTTACAAATTAATAAACAATTTATTTCATTTTAAATTTTATAATTGACTGATATATAACATCCTGTATTTTTGGGCGAATGCCCATTTTAGCCAATTTATTTTCCCCATCGCTGGGATAGGTCCGGTTACTTAAAAACACATAAACCAATTGATTTACAGGGTCAACCCAACAGCATGTGCCTGTATACCCTGTATGCCCATAAACTGCCTGCGGTGCTAATTTACTACACGGATTTACAGCCAAATTTGTTGGAACAGGTTTATCGAATCCTAAACCGCGACGACCACTTGCCGAGACTGTAGTAGTAAATAACTGACAAGTTTGCTCACAAAGATACTGCTTTCCGTTGAACTCACCATTGTTAATTAGCATTTGGTAAATAACAGCCACATCGTGTGCCGATCCAAACAATCCAGCATTGCCCGAAATGCCACCAAAATAGGATGCTGCTGGGTCGTGAACTTCGCCTTGTAGAAATCCTTTCGATGAATTTAATTTTAATGTGGGCGCAATATCCGATTTTTTATGCGTAGTGAGCGGCTTATAACAAAGGTTTTTCAATCCAAGATGACTATAAAACTCATTATTGAGAAACTCATCCATTGGCAATTCAGTAATACTTTCAATTATTTCTTTCAGCAAAATAAAATTTATACAACTATATAAATACTTTTTGCTTCCTAATTGTGTATTCGCAATCATACGCATTCCTATATCGTGAATTGAATCTTGCTGCAAAACGGTAGGATTTTTAATTGATGTATAAAAGTTGATATAAGCAGGAAGTCCTGTTTCGTGAAACAACAAATCGATGATACGAATATTTTCTTTGTCGGTGTTTTTTAAAAATGGCAGATAAGCAGATGCTTTATCATTGATATCGAGCATTTTATTGTCGTATAATTTCATTATACCGAACAAAGTCCCAGTGGTTTTTGATAACGAAGCCAAATCGTACATCGTAGTGTCGTTCACCTTTTGAACTGTTTCGTAGGTATAGTTTCCAAAGCTTTTATTGTAAACTTGTTTCCCGTTTTTCAACACTACAACCTGACAGCCAGGAAATACCCTATTTCGTATGGCATTTTCAGCAATAAAATCGATACCTTGTAAGGTGTATGAGTTCATGCCCACTTCTTCAGGCAAACATGAGGCAATAATCACAGAACTATCAGCTGGTGAGGAGTTTAATATCGATGCAGCATTTGCCGACGTAAAAAGACGAAAATCGGAGAGTTCAACAAACCCAAAACAAAACAAAAAGCAGATACTTAGAAGTAAATATTTTTTCAAACTCCTTATAATTTAAATTCGTTGAGCGAAGTTGCTATCGAAAATTGATATGCTGAATTTCCGGTTTGGAAATTACTCATACCGAATCCAACCTGAAACTTATAAAGTTTAATTCCACCACCAAACGAGAAGCCTGTACTGCTTTTAAAACCAGGCATTTTTAATTCATTATGTCGGCGATGATTATACGAGGCAGCCAAATAAAAGTTTTTACTTGGAACAAATTCAACACCAAATATAGCATGACGAAATGCCATGTCCACAAATTGAATTTCGTCGGCAGCACCCAATCCAGTGTTATTGTCGTTGGTAGTAAAGTAATTCAAATTCCATTGTTGTAAATTATGTAATGTAAGCGAAAGTCTGAACGGAGCATGATTCAGTTTTTTTGTTAAACCTAGCTGTATATCAAAGGGTAAACGTTCAAAATGCTGTCCATCTTCGTTGCGGTAATATCCTTTCAGTTGAGTTCCCAAATTTCGCAAAACCAAACCAGCCGAAAAATATTGTTTCGGGTTAGAGTAACTCACACCTGCATCCATGGCAACACCATAACTTGTATATCGTTCAAAAATAGAATAAATTGGTTTTAGCGTACCTCCCACAGTAATACTTTCGGTTATAGGGCGAGCATATACAATATTTAGTGCCATATCTTTGGCCGAGAAATTACCTAATTCGGTGTTTATATCGCTTGTTTCAACAAATTTTCCGTAATTAATATATTGTACACCAACTGCAAAATAATTTTTATTTTTCACTTTAAAACCATACATTGCTGAGCCAAACTGAATGTCGGCCAAATAGTTAGCCATGCTCAAACTTATTTGCTTGTCACTTTCGGCTGTTAAAAGGGCTGGATTACGAAATGCAAAACTCAAGTCATTATCGCGCAACGAAACATTTGTCCCTCCGAGGGCTGCAACGCGCGCCGATACAGGTAAATCGAGAAACGAATAAACACCATTTCCGGCTTGTGAAAAAACGAAAATAGAACAAATCGAAAACAGAAACAATGCAACACCTTTAAGAGACATAAAAAACGATGTTTTTTAAATTAATAATCAAAGATACGGTTTTTTCGGCATTGAACCAAAATTTCAGGCTGACAAGATTGCATTTTTAAAAACGCAAAAAAACCAAAAAATTGTATATCGACAACAAAAAAATGCTATTTCGTATTGGTTTGTCCTGATTTGTCAAATAATAATCAAAAAATGCCGCTTTCAGAATATAATTTCGAAAAAAATCAGTACATTTGTCGATTGGAAGTAAATTATAAGTTTCATTCAAATTGAGGTTATTTTGGGTTCATTCAATTTGAATTTGTATGAATAACGATGCACCCCCTTACGGTAAATCGAAAAATCGAAAGATAGTGAATTAATGCCGTTTGGATAATTTCCAAGCGGTTTTTTATTAAAAAAAATTTTAAATGCAAACAGAAATATATCAGGAAAAAGCAGTTCTTGTAGGATTAATAACACAACATCAGAAAGAGGATCGTTCGCGTGAATACCTCGACGAATTGGCATTTTTGGCCGATACGGCTGGCGCTACACCTGAAAAAATGTTTTTTCAACGCATCGATTATCCAAACCCAAAAACCTTTGTTGGTCCCGGTAAGTTACAAGAAATTAAAGAATACGTTGATGCAAATGATATTGGTTTGGTTATTTTCGATGATGAGCTTTCGCCAAAACAGTTGCGCAATATCGAAAAGGAACTCAATGTGCTTATCTTAGATAGAACCAATCTTATTCTCGATATTTTTGCCAAACGGGCGCAAACTGCCAATGCTAAAACGCAGGTTGAATTGGCACAGCTGCAATACATGTTGCCCCGCTTAACCCGCTTGTGGACTCACCTTGAGCGTCAGCAAGGAGGTATTGGTATGCGCGGACCGGGCGAAACGCAAATTGAAACTGACCGCCGAATTATTCTGACCAAAATTTCGTTGTTAAAGCAAAATCTGAAAGAGATTGACCGCCAAATGGCTACCCAGCGAAAAAATCGTGGTAAAATGGTGCGTGTTGCTTTGGTTGGTTACACCAATGTGGGTAAATCTACCATGATGAATATGCTTAGCAAATCGGATGTTTTTGCCGAAAACAAACTTTTTGCAACCCTAGACACCACTGTACGCAAGGTAATTATCGAGAATTTGCCTTTTTTACTTTCCGATACGGTTGGGTTTATTCGAAAACTGCCCACAAACCTTATTGAGTCATTTAAATCGACACTCGATGAGGTTCGCGAAGCCGATTTGCTTATCCATGTGGTAGATGTTTCGCATCCAAATTTTGAAGAGCAATTGGAAATTGTAAATCAAACGCTGAAAGAAATTGACCCTCGCGAAAAGCCTACAATTTTGGTATTTAATAAGATAGATGCATTTACATACACACCAAAAGACGAAGATGACTTATCGCCTATACGCCGTGAGAATTTGAGTTTAGATGATTTGAAAAAAACATGGATGTCGAAAATGCACGATAATTGCTTGTTTATTTCGGCACGCGAAAAACAAAATATTGAGTCGTTAAAAGAATTGATGTACAATAAAATCAAAGAAATTCACGTTGAACGTTATCCTTACAACGATTTTTTGTTTCAAAAATACGAAGAGTAATCCGGTTTCAAGGTTTATAAAATATCAACATATTATCCATCAACACTATGTACCGTCAGCTTACAGAAAAAGAAATAGCAACGCTTGTGGTTTATGGCTGCTCGGCCGAAGACTGGAAAGCAATAGAAGTGGCCGAAAACTTTTCGCCATCTTTTTTTAGCAATGTGCATTTTTCAGGAAAAAACAAATTAGGCACATACAACAAGGTGTTCGAACTTGCTGGAGGCTTTAAAAAACATGCTGGCATAAGCAACTGTTGCTTGCATAACTGCGAAGTGGGAAACGATGTGTTTATTGACAAGATACACAATTACATAGCCAACTATAAAATTGGCGATA
>JBMOHZ010000134.1:0-6633 GCA_049317585.1 Paludibacter sp. | reverse complement strand
ATAATGACATTGAGCATGAAATAGAACCAACATGTAAATAAATCGAAAATTAGATAACCCATTAATCCACCATAAATTACACTAATATATGGATTGGATGTGATTGGACATGTGCCACTACTGCAACCTATGTAATAGTAATATAAAAATCCACCAATCATTCCAACTGGTATACCGATTATTTTCAATAAATTGTTTTTAAAAAAGTTAGTTATGTTCATATATTCATATATTGTTTAAAAAAATAATTACACACAATTACACGATTTGATACAGTGAATAATTTGTACAATTTGTTTGTTTTTAAGCGAATAAAAGCAATTTTTACCATCTCTACGGCAATTAAGTATGCCTTTGGCACGCATATCGGTTAAGTGATGTGAAAGTAATGACTGTTCGCATTGAAGTTGCTCACCTAATTGCGAAACATTGAGTTCGTCGGTTTCTGACAACAATGAAATTACACAAAGTCGTGTGCCATTCGAAATTGCTTTTAATGTATAAGCAGCTTCATCCATACGTTCTATTTCGGTATTTATTTCCATATTTCAAATATCGTACAAATATATGAACATTATTTCATATATTCCAAACATTTTTTGAATTTTTAAGATAAAAGTATGGCTTATACTATTCATTGTAAAAAAAGTGATTGTTTAATAGTTTTTGTGCTATCTAATTTTAAAGAAAAAACTATCTTTGTGGGCTAATTGAAAAAACGATGAGTCAACAGATTACGAAAATTTGCGATGATTTTTTACATGAATTGGATATTGCCATTGGCAACATTCAATCTGAAAGCATATTTATACTAACCGACAATAATACTAAACAATATTGTTTACCTGAAGTTTTAAAATCAGAAAAACTCAAACATAGTCATAAAATTAATATTCCTAGTGGCGACGAAAATAAACATATTGATTCAGTAGTTGAAATTTGGAAGTATTTAAGTGAAAATGGTGCAACTCGTAAATCGCTGATGATTAACGTGGGAGGAGGTATGATTACTGACATAGGAGGTTTTGCTGCTTCTACTTTTAAACGTGGTATACCTTATATTAATGTTTCTACCACTTTACTTGGTGCTGTGGATGCCGCTACTGGTGGTAAAACAGGCATTAATTTTATGGGCTTAAAAAACGAAATAGGTGTATTTGCACCTGCTCAGGAAGTATTGATAAACATCGACTTTTTTCGTACTCTCGATCATAAAAATCTGATTTCGGGCTATGCTGAAATGCTTAAACACGCACTTATTGATACGCCCGAAGAATGGCATAAAGTGATAAGTTACGACCTTGAAAAGTTTGATTTAAATGCATTAAAACCTTTACTGATAAGCAGTTTTAGAATTAAGGAACGAATTGTGGAAACCGATCCTTTCGAAGCAAATATACGCAAAGCATTAAATTTGGGACATACTTTTGGTCACGCTTTTGAAAGTCATTCGTATAAAACGAAAAAACCAGTTTTGCATGGTTATGCCGTAATGTGGGGTATGTTGTGTGAATTGTATTTATCTTTTGTAAAATTGAATTTTCCGAAATCTATTTTGTTAGAAATAAAGAATTTAGCTAAAGAATATTACGGAAATTACGTGTTTGATTGTAGCGATTACGAAGCTCTTTTTGAGCTAATGACTCATGATAAGAAAAACGAAACGAAAGAAATAAACTTCACATTGCTTTCGGGCATAGGCGAAATAAAAATAAACCAAACAGCCACCAAAGAGGAGATTTTTGAAACATTGGATTGGTTACAGACTATGTGATGTGATGATATGATGATCTGAAATAAAAAATGGAAAATTATATATTAAAAGATATTAAAAACAATACTAACTTAATTCCCTTTTAGGCTTCGACGTGAGCTCAGCCGAACGGGTTAGGTGCAGAAATATGAAAACATTAATAATAGGCGCAAGTAATAACCCAGAGCGGTATGCCTACAAGGCAGCTGAGCGACTTTTAGCTCATGGTTACGAAATTGAAATGCTTGGTTTACGACCAGATATAATTTTTGGTAAAACTATTGATGCGAATCGTAAACAATATATTGATATTGATACCGTTACAATGTATATTGGGCCACAACGTCAACCAGAGTATTACGAGTATATTGTAAGTTTGAATCCTCGCAGGGTAATATTTAATCCTGGAACCGAGAATTTTGAATTTGAAGAGATACTGACAAAAAAAGGAATAATTGCTGAGGAGGCTTGTACGTTGGTTTTGTTAGGTACGGGACAATATTAGTTCATAAAGTTTATAAAGTTCATAAAGTTATAAAGAGATAGGAACTTGTTTTCTGATTTTCTGAATTTCAAGATAAAACAAAAAATGAAGATAGCATTAATAGGATATGGAAAAATGGGCAAAACGATTGAACGTTTTGCAATTGAGCGCGGACACGAAATCGTGTCGATTATTGATATTGAAAATATCGAAGATTTTGATTCAGAGGCATTTAAAAGCGCTGATGTAGCTATTGAATTTACGGCGCCACATGTGGCCGTTTCCAATATTCGTTCGTCGTTTAAAGCAGGAGTTCCAGTGGTTTGTGGCACTACGGGCTGGAGTGAACATCTTCCATATTTAAAAAAGGAAATTGAAGAAAATGGAAATACACTATTCTGGGCTTCGAATTATAGTTTAGGTGTTAACATTTTTGCTGCTGTTAATAAATACTTAGCTAAAATAATGAATTCATTTCCGGCTTATAATGTGGAAATGACCGAAGTGCACCACACTCAAAAACTTGACGCACCAAGTGGTACAGCTATAACATTGGCCGAAGGTATTTTAGAAAACTTAGATCGTAAAACGGCTTGGAAATTAGATGTCGAAGAAAAACCTACCGACTTAGTTATAAAAGCTCTGCGCGAAGGTATGGTGCCAGGTATACATACTATTCGATACGAGTCGGGAGTTGATTTTATCGAAATTCATCACGAATTGAAAAATCGGGATAGTTTGGCATTGGGTGCGGTTATTGCTGCTGAATTTACTGCTGGCAAAAAAGGATTATTAGGAATGCAGGATTTAATGAAATTTTGATATTAAACATAAAAAATATATGACAAACGAACAACAAGAATCGCGTTTTGACCAACCACGTAAACAATGGATAAAAGCCATTTTTTGGTGTGTTATTTACTTCTTATTCGTTGCTTGGGTAGGAAATTATTTTTGGCTGGTAGGTTTGCCAGTAGTTTTCGACGCTTTTATAACCCGCTATATTCCTTGGACTTGGTGGAAGAAATCTGAAAATAAAGCATTTTTAGCTGTAATGGGTTGGGTGGATGCTATAGTTTTTGCATTGGTAGCAGTGTATTTTATCAATACCTACTTTTTCCAAAATTACCAAATACCAACTTCGTCGCTCGAAAAAACCTTGTTAGTAGGCGATTTTTTGTTTGTAAGTAAGGCAAGTTATGGACCTCGTGTGCCAAACACGCCACTTTCTTTTCCTTTGGTGCAGCACACTTTCCCGATTATCAATACCAAATCGTATATTGAAACACCACATTGGGATTACAAACGATTGAAAGGATTTGATTCGATAGAACGTAATGATATTGTAGTATTCAACTTCCCAACTGGTGATACAGTGGCTGTTAATGTGCAAAATCCAGATTATTATACCAGTTGTTATATGGAAGGATTATCACAATTACGCTATGCTCAGCCTGATAAGTCGTTTACAATTGACGAATGTATGGCTGCGGGTAGGGCAGTAGTTTGGTCGAATAAACAAAAATATGGTGAAATTGTATATCGTCCAGTTGATCGCCGCGAAAATTACGTAAAACGTTGCGTTGGTATACCTGGTGACCGTATCGAAATTAAAAACAATCAGATGTTCATAAACGGACAAAAACAAGAAGAAATACCTGGCTTGCAATTTAATTATTTTGTTCAGACTGATGGCACTCCACTCAATAGAGTTATGGATGAACTTGAAATAAGTTTGGAGGACCGCATGATGATTGATAATATGCAATATGCTGAAGGAATAAAATCACTTGGCTTTGACCCTCAATACCCGCTTTATCACTTTCCGATGACGCGTGAAGTTTACGATGTAATTTCGAAAACGCCAGGTATTTTGAAAATTAAAATTGAAGAATCGCAAGCTGGCGAAGTTTTTCCACTAGGCGATACAAAAGGTTGGACTCGTGACAATTTTGGACCTATTTATATTCCAAAGAAAGGTGCTGTTTTGAAATTAAATGCATACAATTTTCCAATTTACGAGCGTATAATACGTGTTTATGAAGAAAATAGTTTGATTGTAAAAGACGGTAAATTTATTCTAAATGGTAAAGAAACAACTAGTTATCGTTTTAAAATGGATTATTACTGGATGATGGGAGATAATCGTCATAATTCAGCCGATTCACGTTATTGGGGCTTTGTACCTGAAGATCATATTGTTGGACGTCCGGTGCTTGTATGGCTATCGCTCAATAAAGACAAAGGTTGGTTTGATGGAAAAATCCGCTTCAATCGTTTCTTTAAAAATGCTGAAAGATAATTTGACCAAAGATAAAATTTTAATTTCAACAGCCTATTTGGCTACGGTGGAGTATTTTTATTTTATCAATTGTGCAACTGAAGTTATTTTAGAACAATACGAATATTACGAAAAGCAAAGTTATCGGAATCGTTGTAGAATACTCACTGCCAATGGTGTGATGGATTTAAGTATTCCGGTAATTAAAACAGGCAAGATGTTGATACGAGATATTCGAATTTCGGAACATGACAATTGGCAAGCTAACCATTGGCGCGCTATTGAGTCGGCCTACAATTCGAGTGCTTTTTTTGAGTTTTATGCCGACGATATTCGTCCGTTTTATGAAAGAAGATGGGAGTTTTTGTGGGATTTTAATTTTGAAATTCAACAGAAAATGCTGGAGTTATTTGATATTGAAAAGAAGATAAATTTGACAACGAGTTTTCAGATTGAAAATGAAAATTTTATAGACCTTCGCAATCTAATACATCCAAAAAAAGAATCACAAATCAGTTCAAGACCATATTATCAGGTGTTTGAACAAAAATTCGGTTTTTGTCCTGGTTTAAGTAGTATTGATTTACTGTTTAATATGGGACCTGAAAGTCAGTTATTATTGGGTATTAGTTAAAAACAAAATTATACAGAAATGGAATACGGAATTAAATGTATTGGGTTACTAACTTCGGGAGGTGACGCGCCGGGCATGAATGCAGCCATTCGTTCGGTAACACGTGCTGCCATATTTAATGGCATACGTGTAAAAGCAATTTACAGAGGATATAAAGGGTTAATAACAGGTGAAATTGTAGAGTTTCAGACACAGAATGTCAGTAATATTATTCAGCAAGGCGGTACCATTTTGAAAAGTGCTCGCTGTCAGGAGTTTCGTACACCCGAAGGTCGCAAACAAGCGTACGAAAACATGAAAAAAGAAGAAATTGATGCATTGGTAGTGATTGGAGGCGACGGTACTTTTACCGGAGCGCGCATTTTTGCACAGGAATTTAATGTGCCTATTATTGGTTTACCTGGCACTATAGATAATGATTTATATGGTACAGATGCTACCATTGGTTACGATACGGCTATGAATACAATTGTAGAAGCGGTGGATAAAATTAGAGATACAGCATCGTCGCACGAACGGTTGTTTTTTATCGAAGTAATGGGGCGTGATGCCGGCTTTTTGGCATTGAATAGTGCTATTGCTTCGGGAGCTGAAGCTGCTATAATTCCTGAACACGAAACTAAAGTGGATCAATTAGAGCAACTTATTGGTAATGGATTCCGAAAATCGAAAAACAGTAGTATTGTGCTGGTTGCTGAGAGCGAAATTACGGGTGGAGCCAATGGCTTAGCTGAACGTATGCACAAAGAGCATCCTGAGTACGATGTACGTGTAACTATACTCGGTCACATTCAGCGTGGAGGTTCGCCGTCGGCATACGACCGTATAATAGCTAGCCGCATGGGTGTAGCTGCTATTGATGCTTTACTCGACGAACAACGTAGTATTATGATTGGTATTGTGAATAACGAAATTGTTCATGTGCCATTTACCAAAGCTATAAAGGACGATAAACCAGTTAATCAGAATTTGTTAGGAGTTTTACAAATTCTGTCGATATAAAGTTCATAAGGTTATAAAGTTTGTAAAGTATTGAATCATAATCTTTCTAAAAGGTGTTAGTGATAGCGAATGTCACCTCCACAACAGACTTTATTAACTTTATAACTTTTAAACTTTACAAACTTAAAATAAATGTCTCCAAAATCCATCCTTTTTGTTTGTATGGGCAATATTTGCCGCTCGCCAATGGCTGAGGGTGTATTTTTGCATATATTGAAGCGCGAACATCGTGAGAACGACTTTGTTGTAGATTCGGCTGGGACACATGGTTATCATGCTGGTGAAATGGCTGATAGCCGGATGCGAATGCATGCTGCCCGACGTGGATATGTTCTCGAAAGTCGTTCGCGAAGAGTTACGCGCAAGGATTTTGAAACCTTTGATTTAATTGTGGCTATGGACGATGCCAATTTTGATGATTTATGCGATATGGCTAATACTCTTGATGAAAAAAATAAGATTGTACGTATAACTGATTA
>JBMOHZ010000133.1:0-6722 GCA_049317585.1 Paludibacter sp. | reverse complement strand
ATACAGGGCCATTTCCGCCTCTGGCGTGATTTACAGCCCATTCAGTAGCATCATCAGCATTAAATACCACACGACCTGATGCAGCTCCCGGAGAAGCAGCTAATCCTTTAGCGATTAATTTAGCATCTTTAATGGCTTTTTTATCAAATACTGGGTGTAATAGTTCATCCAAACGGTTTGGATCAACACGTAAAATAGCTGTTTTTTCGTCAATCATACCTTGGTGATACATATCCATGGCAATTTTCACCATAGCAGCACCAGTACGTTTAGCATTACGGGTTTGCAAGAACCAAAGTTTACCTTCTTGTACGGTATACTCCATATCCTGCATATCTTTGTAGTGATTCTCTAATTTAGTTTGGATGGCATCTAATTCCAAATAAATACTTGGCATTGCCTCTTCCATTGATGGATATTTAGCTAAACGTTCTTCTTCAGAAACACCAGCTAATACAGCCCAACGTTGTGAACCAATTTTTGTAATTTGTTGTGGAGTACGGATACCTGCTACAACGTCTTCGCCTTGAGCATTGATTAAGTACTCGCCAATAAATTGGTCTTCGCCAGTAGCAGCATCACGGCTGAAACATACGCCAGTAGCCGAAGTTTCACCCATATTACCAAATACCATTGCTTGAACGTTAACGGCAGTTCCCCATTCAGCAGGAATTCCTTCCATTTTGCGATAAAGAATAGCGCGGTCGTTCATCCATGAGTCAAATACCGAGCATACAGCTCCCCAAAGTTGTTCGTAAGCATCTTCAGGGAAGTTTTTTCCAGTTTGTTTCAAAACAGCAGCTTTAAACTTAGCAACCATTTCTTTTAAGTCGTCAACAGAAAGTTGGGTATCTAATTCAACACCTTTTTCTTCTTTAATATGTTCAATAATTTCTTCGAATGGATCAATGTCGTTTTTATTTTCAGGTTTCATGCCTAAAACTACATCACCATACATTTGAACAAAACGACGGTACGAATCCCATGCAAAACGAGCATTACCTGTTTTGCGAATCATACCTTCAACAACTGCATCGTTTAATCCAAGGTTCAAAATTGTATCCATCATGCCTGGCATCGAAGCACGAGCACCAGAACGTACCGAAACCAATAATGGATTTTCGATATCACCAAATTTTGAATTCATTAAAATTTCCTGTTCAGCAATTGCAGCAGCTACTTCAGGTTTTAATAGTTCAACTACTTTGTCTTTACCAAGTGTATAATACTCAGAACAAACATCTGTTGTGATAGTGAATCCCGGAGGAACCGGCACACCAATCAAGTTCATTTCAGCAAGATTTGCTCCTTTTCCACCAAGCAAATTTTTCATTTCAGCTTTACCTTCAGCTTTACCATTTCCAAAGGTATACACTCTTTTTGTGTTACTCATTTTGTTGTTTTTTTTATTGTAGAATTAAATTATTGATTATTTTAGAAAAAAATGATTGCAAAGATAATAATTTTGGGTCAAATAATAAAAAAATGAGCATTAAAAAACTACAAAAAACAAGATTACAAATATGTTTCGTATTCAAAATAAAAACACTATCTTTGCACCCGATTTAAAAACAACAGCGCGTTGTGGGTAATTGTCCGAAATTCACTGCTTTAAGCAGTAAGCAAACCATCATTGGGATACACGTTTTACAAAAACAATTGAAACGAAGTTCCATGCGACGATTAAATATGGATTCTTTCGCATGAAATTATCGCCGGATATCTACTCAAAAACGTGTACTAAAACAAACAAAATGACATTCAAAGAATTAAATTTGAAGGACGATATTTTATCGGCCATCGAAGAACTTGGGTATGAGCAACCTATGCCCGTACAAGAAAAAACCATCCCGTTCATGCTCGAACAAACTGCTGATTTAGTGGCACTTGCTCAAACTGGAACTGGAAAAACTGCTGCATTCGGATTGCCAGTACTTAACTTAATTGATGCTAGCCGCAAACAGGTTCAAGCATTGGTCTTGTCGCCTACACGCGAATTATGTATTCAAATTGCGAACGACCTCAAAGGGTATTCAAAAAACATGCGTGGAATGCGTATCGTACCTGTTTATGGTGGCGAAGACATTCGTACACAACTTCGTCAACTCGACACACCTCCTCAAATTATTGTTGCTACTCCAGGACGTTTAATTGATTTAATTGAACGTGGTAAAATTGAATTAGGTGCAATTGATTTTTTGGTGCTCGACGAGGCCGATGAAATGTTAAACATGGGATTCAAAGAAGATATTGAAACCATTCTTGAACGTACACCTGCAACGCGTCGTACCATGCTTTTTTCAGCAACTATGCCAAAGGAAATTTCAAATATCGCCAAACGATATATGAAAAACTACGAAGAAATTACTGTCGGAACTAAGAATGCTGGTGCAGAAAACGTTGAACATATTTATTATGTATCGCAAGCCAAGCAACGCTATTTAGTATTAAAACGTATTGTGGATTTAAATCCAGACATTTACGGTATAGTTTTCTGTCGTACGCGCCAGGAAACCAAAGAAGTAGCTGACCATTTAATGCACGATGGCTATAATGCCGATGCTTTACATGGCGACCTTTCGCAAGCCCAACGCGATACAGTTATGCAAAAATTCCGTATCCGTAATATACAATTATTAGTTGCTACCGATGTGGCTGCCCGTGGTTTGGATGTGAGTGACTTAACGCATGTTATTAACTATAACTTACCCGACGATGTAGAAATATATACACACCGTAGTGGACGTACAGGTCGTGCCAATAAAAAAGGGATAGCTGTTTCAATTATACATTCAAAAGAACGTTTCAAGATTAAAGATATAGAGCGTATGCTACGCAAAAACTTTATTCAGGAACAAATTCCGAATGGATTGGAAGTTTGTAAAAAACAATTGTTTTATATGATTGACCGCATGCAAAATGTGGAAGTAAACGAGGAACAAATAGCTCCTTATACGAATCAAATTATGAAACAACTCGAAGATTTGAGTAAAGAAGAAATTCTGAAACGCTTTGTATCGATAGAGTTTAATCGCTTTTTGGACTATTATAAAAATGCCGAAGATTTAAATTATCACGAAAAATCGCATGTACGCGGTGAATACGATGACCGTCGTGGTGGCGATCGTTCTGACAGAGGTAGTGATAGAAGTGAAAGAGGAGGCGATAGAGGATCGAAAACTGGAAAACGTGTACGCTTGAAAATAAATATCGGCGATCGTGAAGGCATTGATCCAAAACGTTTTCTAGGTATAATTAACGATGTAACTGGCGATAAATCAATTACTATTGGTGCTATTGAGGTAACTAATAAATTCACATTTTTCGATGTATTTAGTGACCAAATGGAAAAGGTAATAACTTCGTTTGCTGGCGAAAGTGAATACATTGTATCGGAAGCAAAAGGAAGCAAATCGGCCGATGGTGGCAGTCGTAAACCTGAATACCGTCCTCGTAGTGGTGGTTCAAGTGAAGGCAGACGAGAATATGGAAGTTCAACGCCTCGTACCGGAAATAGTGGTGGTGGTGGCTATCGTAAAACGGCTTCGAGTTCCGAAGGTGGCGACAAACCATGGAGAGCTCGCTCAACCGACGACAGACCTGCTCGCCGTAGCTCATCCGAAGGTGGTGGTGGTAGTGACCGCAGACGCTCTGGTGGTGGAGGCGGATACAAGAAAAGATAAATAAAAATAACCCCGATTAATTACAATCGGGGTTATTTTTTTCTATTTTAGCATTATACCGCTTAACATTCGGCCTGATTTTAAACCTAGTTTTCGTGCCGAAAAATAAATATCAGCATTTGAATACGAGCATATATTTGCAATTTCTATCTGACTTTCAGTAACATCCATTTCAGTAAGCAACCATTTGTTGGCAGTCCATAAATCCAAATACAGGTTTTTCTCCTTTTTACTGAAAATTAATTCTGTTGGAAAACCAGAGTTCTCAAATTCCAGCAACAAATCCTCTCCAACATTATAAGCTTCAGGTGATATTGAAACGCCAATACTTACAAATACATCTTTAGAGTTAGTTCCAAATATAGTTTGCATGGATTGTATCGTTTTTTGTACAATACGTGAATTTGTTCCTCTCCAACCAGCATGTACAGCTGCAATTGCTTTATTTACAGGATCGTATATTAAAATTGGAACACAATCGGCTGTGGTAACTCCAATACAAATAGCAGGTAATTGAGTTATAAGAGCATCAACTCCATTTAAAAATTCAGTACGATTGTTTGTTGATAATTGCAAAAAATCTTCATCAATTATTTTTACAATATCACTATGAGTTTGGTATGGGAAAACGAGTTGATTAGGTACAATGTTAATTTTGTTGCAAAGTAATTGCAAATTACGTTGCTGATTTTCAGGTAAATCGCCCGAATAAGGACTAATATTAAAGGTACCATAATTTCCACAACTAACTCCTCCAATACGTGTAGTACAAAAATGAGTAATTGATGAATGAGATGCTAATATCGGATAAGTAATTAATTTCAAACTATGAATCTTTGCTCTTTATTCTTGGTTCTTGGTTCAAAAATCTACAAATCGTCCCAACCAATACCCTTGTATTTCGAAATATCATCGTCGTCGTCATCATCTTCCACATCTTCCCATTCTTCATCGGTTTCATCATCCCACATATCTTCTGATTCTTCTAATGGTATAATTTCCATAGGTCGATGACTAATCTCAACTATTTTGTTCGATTCTTTGTTAATTTCTGTCCAAATTAAATCCTTCAATTCATTTAATCCTAAACCACTAACAGATGAAATAAATACTATTTCGACATCTTTAGGAAGTTCATTTTTTAATGCAATGGTTAATTCCTCGTCGAGCATATCACATTTTGTAATAGCCAAAATACGTTGTTTATCAACAAGTTCAGGATTATATTGTTTCAATTCGTTTAATAAAATATTAAATTCACGAACAATATCATCGCTATCGGCAGGAATCATAAAAAGCAAAATTGAATTTCGCTCAATATGGCGCAAAAACCTCAAACCAAGTCCACGACCTTCGGCAGCTCCTTCAATTATCCCAGGTATATCGGCCATAACAAAAGATTTATTATCGCGATAAGGCACAATACCTAAATTTGGCACCAGTGTTGTAAATGGATAATCAGCTATTTCGGGTTTTGCAGCCGAAATTACCGAAAGTAGCGTGGATTTTCCGGCATTCGGAAAACCAACCAAACCAACATCGGCCAACACCTTAAGCTGAAGAATGAGTGTACGTTCAATACGTGGTTCACCTGGTTGCGCAAAACGCGGTGTTTGTAAAGTTGATGTTCTAAAATGCCAGTTACCCAAACCACCTCTACCACCATTTATCAAAATCAGTTCTTGTCCATCTTCAGTTATATCACCCAAGCATTCACCAGTTTCGGCATCGTAAAGTACTGTACCACAAGGCACTTCAATAGTTTTATCTTCACCATCTTTACCAAAACTACGACTACTACTACCACCATCACCATCGCCAGCATAAATATGACGAGCATATTTTAAGTGAATCAATGTCCAGAAATTTTTATTTCCTCGTAATATTATATGGCCACCACGTCCGCCATCACCGCCGTCGGGTCCACCCTTCATGGTCAACTTGTCGCGATAAAAATGCTTTGAACCTGCACCACCTTTACCAGAACGACAAAATATTTTTACATAATCAACAAAGTTAGAGCCAGCCATTATTATTTACTATTTAACGAATTAAAAACACAAGAAATTATTTATTTAACTCAGCATCAATAACTTCCGAAATACGTGCCGAAATTTCTTCAATTTCACCTATACCATTTATCGAATGGTATTTACCTAAATTTTTATAAAAATCGTTGACAGGAGCCGTTTTGGTTTCATAAACCTGTAAGCGTTTTTTAATTGTATCCAAATTATCATCGCTTCGACCAGAAGTTTCACCTCTAATTAGTAAACGAGTAATCAATTCTTTTGTTTCAACCTGTATATCGATTAAAAAATCAATTTTATAATTACGTTCTTCAAATGCCATTTCGAGCGCTGAAGCTTGTTCCACAGTTCTAGGAAAACCATCCAATATAAAACCAGAAGCTGTTTGCGCATCTTTGTCAACAGCATTTAATAAAATTTCAATTATCATATTGTCAGGTACCAAACTACCTATCGAAATATAACTATCTGCAAGTATTCCTGTTTCCGATTTCGATTCAATTTCTCTACGTAACAAATCACCCGTAGATAGATGTTTTAAGTTATATTTTTCAACTAATAATGCGCTTTGTGTGCCTTTGCCACAACCAGGGGCTCCACATAGAATAATATTCAACATATCAATATTTTAAAAAATTATTTATTCATTTACTACCGTATAAATATCTTTCAGATTTCGACCATAACCATCGTAATCAAGACCATACCCGACTATAAAATCATTGGGAATTTTCATAGCAATGTAATCAATCTTAATATCACGTTTCAATGCATCTGGTTTTTGCAAAAAAGTTGCCACATGTATATCATTAGCTCCTTTTGCTATTAGCGATTCCAAAATACGTTCCATCGTAATGCCTGTATCAACAATATCTTCGACCACCACTACGTTACGACCAACAACACTTTCGTTCAAACCAATTATTTCCTTTACCGAACCCGATGTATATAAACCTTCGTACGACGATAATTTTATAAAGGTTATTTCGCACGGAAAATCAATTTCTTT
>JBMOHZ010000132.1:0-6724 GCA_049317585.1 Paludibacter sp. | reverse complement strand
CCTTATGCAGCCGATGCTATACTCGAAGCTGCCGATGGCGGCATTAAACTTGTTGTTTGTATATCCGAAGGTGTACCTACGCTCGATATGGTGAAAGCAACAGCATATTTAAAGAAAAAAGGTGTCGAATTAATTGGTGCAAATTGTCCCGGATTAATTACTCCCGAAGAATCGATGATTGGTATTTTACCTGTAAATATATTTAAAAAAGGCAATGTTGGACTTATGAGCCGAAGTGGCACACTCACTTATTTAATGGTTAGTTTACTTACTCAAAGCGATTTAGGTCAAAGTACGTGCGTAGGTATTGGTGGTGATCCTGTATCGGGATTGTATTATCAAGAACTACTCGAACGTTTCGAAAATGACCCTGAAACAGAAGCCATAGTATTGATTGGAGAGATTGGTGGCGATGCCGAAGAACGTGCCGCTCAATACATTAAAGAGCATGTTACAAAACCTGTCGTTGCATTTATTGCAGGTCAAACAGCACCACAAGGAAAACGCATGGGGCATGCTGGTGCAATAATATCAAGCGGTAGTGGTACTGCCGAAGAAAAAATAGCAGCATTCGAAGCTGTAGGTGTACCGGTGGCTCGCCTTCCGATTGAAGTACCTGCATTAGTAAAAAAAGCGCTTGAAGAACGAAAAAAATAATATTTTTAGTTCTACTAATACAAACACCGTTATCGAAAATCAAAATTCGGTAACGGTTTTTTATTGAACAAAAAGTACAATTACACTGTTAGAAACATTAAAATCAAATTTAATAACTAAAAATATGGCAGACAAACATAGTGTAAAAACTCAATGGAAAAGTAATATAACTTTTCAAGCTGATATAAATGGTCACAAAATAAACATGGATGCTCCAGTAGCAGGTGGTGGAAACGACATAGGACCAAGTCCAAAAAAACTTATGCTGGCAGCTTTGAGCGGCTGTACTGGTATGGACGTAGTTACAATGTTAAAGAAAATGCGAGTTGATTTCGACGATTTAAGTATCGAGGTTCAGGGTGATGTGGCCGATGAACATCCAAAACACTACACTCAAATGCATGTAATTTACACATTCACTGGAAAAGATTTACCAATGGACAAGTTGGAGAAAGTTGTAAAAATGTCAGAAGAAACCTATTGTGGAGTAGGTGCCTTGTATCGCAAAGCTATAAAAGTAAGTTCAGAAATTGTGGTTATACAAAGCTAAATAAGATTTTAGAGCCAAGAATCAAGAGTAAAAACTCCTACTACTTATCTTGGCTCTTCCATATTGCCCTACAACATCTTTTTAATATCAGCGTGAATTTGCTCCCAAACATCATCCGACATTTTAGCGCCAATTACTTCTACCACTTTACCCGATACCAAAGAGCCTATTTTTCCGCACAATTCATGATTGTAATCACATGCCAATCCGTATAAAAAACCTGCAGCATATAAATCGCCTGCTCCTGTAGTGTCAATGCAGTTTGCCAAACGTGGAAGTACTTTTACGTTGGTAGTTTCCGATTTAATATACGATCCTTCTTTTCCTATTTTCACAACAGCAATATCGCAATGATCCGAAATATGTATCAAAGCATCTTCGGGTTCTTTACCAGTAAAAGCACGCGCCTCTTCTTCGTTAGCAAATACAATATCTACATAATCGCGAATCATTTCATTTAAAAATTCGAGATTTGCCTCCACGACATTATAGCTCGCTAAATCAACTGACACAATTAAGCCTGCTTGTTTCGCCATTTTAACAGCAGTACGAATGAGTTCGTGGTTTTGTACTAAATATCCTTCGATATGAAATATATCGTATCCCTGAAACATATCTATACGCAAATCCGAAGCGCCAATTTCGCAAGCAGCACCCAAAAACGTACATAAGGTTCGTTCACCATCGGCCGACACTAACACCGTACAATTGCCACTTTTTGTATTACTCAATTCAATATGTGGTGTTACACCATTGTTTAACATGTCACGTTTGAAAAAATCGCCCACCGAATCGCGTCCAACCTTACCAATAAAGCCAGCAATCCCGCCAAGGCAAGCAATACCATTAATTGTATTCGAAGCAGAACCTCCAGTAGCCATTACGGGTGTAGTTTCGGTTAATAAGGATAAAATTTCCTCGGATTTACCTTCATCAACTAGTTGCATACTACCTTTAGGCAAGTTAAGTTTATTTAAAACATCATCGCTACTTATTTGTAACAAAATATCTGTCAGGGCATTACCCATTCCTAAGACTTTTTTCATCATTTTATTTGTTATTTTTTTGCAAAGATATTGCATATTTCGGTAAAAGCAGTTACTTTTGCACCTCATTTAGTAAAAAAATAAATGTAAATTCTTCCTTAGCTCAGTTGGTTAGAGCATCTGACTGTTAATCAGAGGGTCCTTGGTTCAAGTCCAAGAGGGAGAGCTGTAAAGCTGAATTACTGAAAAGTAGTTCAGCTTTTTTCATTTTATATTCTATTAATCAGAGAGGTGTTCATTTTTCGGTTCAAGTCCAAGTTTGGTTTAATTATCAGGCATTTTATTGCTACATAATACATGTTTTTTTGAAATAAATTCCCAAAATTGCCGTCTGAACTCATATAACTGCATAAATCTATGTTATAAAATGCAATTTGCGAATCAATGGTAAGCACTGCTAATTTTGACTAAAAATGACTTTACGGCAAACACCCATATATTAACAAACAAGAAATTTTCAAATAACAACAATATCGATTGAGATTATAAATTA
The DNA here is from genome assembly GCA_049317585.1 of Paludibacter sp. Classification (GTDB taxonomy): domain Bacteria; phylum Bacteroidota; class Bacteroidia; order Bacteroidales; family Paludibacteraceae; genus Paludibacter. Next base: position 3,978 of record JBMOHZ010000132.1, on the reverse strand, counting down.
ATTCAAAATTCAGGATTAATATACGATTTCAATAAAAATGATTTATCTTTGTAATGAAATGATTTGAATCGCATCATTAATTTTCACAAGTATTCTATAATTGATTTTCTATTGTGTGTCAAGTTTTCGTTACTTATTTTTGTTTAAATATATTGATAAAATATGAAACCAATAAATTTCAAATATACAACATTATCTGATCAGGACTTAGAGTTAAATTTGCATTTGACAGTTGTAGGAGTTTTAGATATACATCCCGGAACAATTTACCCTCTCAAAGCAGGTCATCCGTCTCGTTATTGGTTCAATTTGGAAAAAGGAAGAATCCTTCAAGAGTATCAATTCATCTATGTTTCTGATGGCTATGGTGTTTTTCAAAATCGTCACAGAACTTACAGAATTAATCCAGGAAGTATGATACTTTTGATTCCTGGCGAGTGGCATAGGTATCGTCCTTTAAAAAGTACAGGCTGGAAAACTCACTATATTGGGTTTAATGGTGAAATGACGAATAAATTATTAAAAAGGATTTTTTTTACTCCAGAAAATCCAATACAAAACATTGGATTAAATGCTGAAATTCTTGAATATTTTAATAAAATATATAACCTGACAATGGATGAGAAACCTGGATATCATCAAGTTTGCGTAGGACTACTTATTGCTTATATTAGTCAAATAATTGCAATTTTAAAATATAAAGAATTTGAAGGTACAGATATTGAAATAAAGATTAAACAAGCCAGCTTTATGTTGAATGAAAGGGTTTATCAAGAGGTTGATGCTGTAAAATTGGCTGAAGAATTAAACATGGGCTATTCTTATTTTCGGAAAATGTTTACAAAATATACAGGATTACCACCCGTTCAATATCACTTGCAACTTCGTATACGTCGGGCGCAAATTCTTCTCACAACCACCAATAAAACCATAAAAGAAATAGCCTACGAACTCGGATTTGAGTCCGCATTCTATTTCTCTCGTATATTCAAAGAAAAATCAGAGTTATCACCTGCTGAGTATAGAAAAAATAATACAGTTTAATTGGTTACAACCACCGATTCAAGTCCAAGATAATTGGCAATTTTCACAATTGTAGAGGCATGATGCCCTATACCTAATGAAAAGTGGTGTGTTGGCCCTTCCTTCATCCAACTTGACAAAAAGCTTTTTACATCCGGTTTGAATTTCCCCCGCGTATTGGTATTTCCAGTTGCAGGTATTAATCCTTCAACCGACTCCCCTTCTGCAATTACAAACTTAAATTTACCATCGTATGTTGAATTTATACTCAACATGGTAATTGGACCGGTTTTAATTTTAAACTCAACACCAGCGCCAGAACCATACTTTCCATGAAATTTGGTTAAGCTGCGTAATATAGGTTTTCCATCGGCAATTGTAATATTGTGAGGTCCATCGTGCCCTACCAACACAAAATCTTCGGCAAAATCTACCGGATGAAACTCAGCAAAACTACCACCAATTCCCATTTTGTCCATTATAAATAGAGCAATCAATGTTTTCACATCCGACTCGCCGCACATGGGAATATTCTTTGCAGTCAACAAGGAATTACCTACTGCAAAATTCGACATTACCAATCGCTCCAGACTGCCTTCAGCGCTTTCATAATAATAAGCCAAGCCATTAATTTTGCTTTTAACTACAAAATTATCAAGTGCTACAGACACACGTGCTGCTGTGTACAAATCATCATCGCTTAACTTGGATGACAATGGTTCTGAAACAGGGTCAGGTGTATCGAAAAAAGAAAGAATCCTTTGCTTTTCGGCATCAACTTCAGCCACTGTAGCTAATTCATATTCCTTCACAATTTCGTTTGCTTCGCAAGCTTTAATATGACAACCAAAAAATGTTGTGAACATAGTTGGGTCAAAATGCATATCCAGCATAGCATTCAGCGAATGCCCAATATGCCCAAAATGTGCATTTTTTAGTCCATGTAAAACCTTTGCAATACGACAATATTCATCAATTTTTTTATCAACATCTTTATCATTGTGAAGCGTACCAATAATCGTTTCTGGTATTTTGATTCCCATTCGCGCTGCAACTCCCGTAAATTCAGGTAATGAGCAAATATCATCATTGCTGAGTTGCATGTAAGTATTCGCTTTGGAATAATCCATTGCTTCGAGTGGTTGCAAAGCCACCAATACAATGGGTATGTTAAGAGTTTTCATTATAATACCAAAAGTACCAGAAGTGGCATAAGTTACCATATCGCAAAAAAGCAAATCAAGATTGGAGGCACGAAGTGCTTTTGCAGCTTGATACGCTTTTTCAGCATTATCTACTAACCCAAAATCCACTACATCTACAAAGTCTGGAATTTTCTCTATAAAAACATCTTGCTTTTTGTACATATCTTCAAGCAATCCTGGGAATTGAGCCCAATAAGTATGATGTCCAACTCCAATAACTCCAATGCGGGGTTGTGAATTTTCTTTTAAAATAGAGAAATCAACTTTTTCAATTTTTTTCATTACCGTGAATTTTATGTTTTAATGATATGCTGAGATAATAAATATTATTCAAAGTCAGCAGATTTTTTAATAATAGGAATAAAAATAAGCAATACACAACATGCTAAAGGGTACATTAAACCAGCCCAAATCCATAATTGATCATAAGAATAATTGGTAACAACAATTCCAATTCCTCTATTTACGAAAAATGCCGAAATTGCACCAAAAGTACCAGTTAAACCAAACATCGTAGAGGTTGCTTTACTTCCAAAAACATCACCTACAGCAGTTGAATAATTAGTAATCCACAATCCATGAGCAAAGAAAAAAACAGATATTAAGGCAATTACAGCATAAGCTGAATCTACTCTTTGAACAAACAATACCGACAATGTAAGCGCTGCTGCCATTGCCATAATAGATTTTCGAGCAATATTGAGACTACCAGTTCTTTTAAAAATTTTATCGGAAATATAACCCCCTAAAATATTTGAAATACCCAATATCATAAATGGAATCCAGAATAATTTTCCTATCAAATCAATGGATATTCCACGACTTTCGCTCATAAATTTAGGAATCCAGAACATGAGGAAATAGAATATGGGGTCGAACAACATTCGCATAGCAATAAATACCCATGCATTTTTGTTTTTTAAAATTATTGAAAATGAGTATTTTACATTTTTATTGTTGTTTTCAGTAGAAATAATTTCTATTTTTTGTTTCGAATTTGTTTTATTATTTAAAAATAACCAAGCTCCAATCCAAACGAAACTGACAACAGGAGAAACCAAAAATAACACACGCCATCCGACTGTGTCGAGCATGGAAATGACGAGTAAAGGAGCAATCACCGCACCGATAGCTGAACCGCCAATGGCAATGCCAGTTGCCAACGATCTCTTTTGAATTGGAATCCACTCAATAACAGCTTTTATTACGCCAGGAAAACATGCACCCTCACCAATTCCTAACAAAAACCGGAACAAAATTAATTGTGGTACAGTGGTTGCGGTACTATGTAATCCAGATGCTATTGTCCAAATTCCTAACGAAAGAGCAAGTCCAAGTTTTGATCCAAACTTATCGATAAACACGCCACCCAAGGTGAACATTAACGCATATCCAGCAATAAATCCGCCTGTAATCCAACTGTAATCATTGTCACTAATCGCTATGTCTTCCTTAATTTTCAGAATAGACATCGACAACACTTGTCTGTCTAAAAAGCTGAGTGCTGTTACTATAAATAGTAAAGCCACTACAAGCCAAGGAATTATTTTCGTTTCGGATTTCATTTATTAGATTATCGTTTCGAATTAAAAAATACAACAGAATTTTAAGCAACTAACTATAAGCACAATCTTAGGACACTAAAGTGCCACTTATAAAATTTATAAAATCCATAATACAAAATTAAGTGTTATTTGAGCTTAATAAAATAGACTAAATGCGCCAATGTTTGCACAAAATGACACTCAGA